>NZ_AECZ01000006.1 GCF_000179555.1 Solidesulfovibrio fructosivorans JJ] | reverse complement strand
TATAAAAGTGAGCCTCGGAGAAATTCGGGGCTTTTGTTTTACACTCTTCCGGGTAATGATTCTAAATTTTCATACGGTATGAAAAATTAATTTACCTTGACAGGAAAAATCACACTCGAATATATTTTTACATATCATTTTTTAAAAAGTTCTCATCGCGGCGCAAAATAATCACGCCGCGATGAGATCAGAACAATCATCCATAATGGGAGACACTATGGCCGAGGATACCGCAGCACCAACACACTCTGCTTTTTGTGATTTATTGCCCCATGAGGAGGAAGATGTCGAACGTCGAGATGCTTTTCGGGGAAAAGTCATGGAAAAAACCGACATGATTAGTTGTTTGCGTCGCGCCAGTGAATCGATGGCTCTTGTTTCGGTAGCGTTAAATTGGATTGGGGAGAAAGATTTCGATGCGTCCGCATGTCGTGGAGCGTCTCACATCCTACATCAATCCAGAAATCTTATCAAAGATGTGCATGATTCACTAAAACTAACCTATGAACTTGAGTGTGAAGAGTTATGAGTAATAAGTAAACATTGGAGTTGACCCGATTTTGTGGACAGATAATCCTTTAAGGAGGAGAGGTTGGCCTGCCCTGGCCACGTCGCATACCGGCGACATAGTCAAGATCGCTGTGAAGATCCTGGAGAAGATTTTCCGTCGTGGATTCCGCTACAAGAAAGTCGGGATGATGCTCTCAGGCCTGGAAAGGCTGGGTAACCGCCAACTTTCCTTACTGACGCCCACCACTGAACCGGACCCCAGAGGTGAACGCCTCATGGCCACCATGGACGCGATCAACGCCCGATTCGGGCGGGATATGATTTGCTTAGCAGCGTGCGGGGTAGAGCAGGGATGGAAGATGAAACAGGCCGCGAGGTCGCCACGGTACACCACGGCGTGGGGAGAGTTGGCGGTGGCTAAGGCAGGGCTAAAATAACATTGGTTTGTTATTTTTCCATATTAGTGGGGGCATCGGCCAAAATCCTTTCTTTAAATGCATTTCTTAATTCTTGTTTTTCTTCTGAGTAAAGGAATCTTCCAAATTTATCTTTTGCAATCCCAAGTAATTTGCTGTCATGTTCGGATGGAATTTGAGAGTTGTCTGCTGCTATTGCCGCCACTAACAGATCTTTTGCAGGGATACTTAATCTTTCAAGATAAGTATCTATAATAGATTGAAGATCAGAGTCAAGATCTGAGACGCGAGTGATAGAAGACGAGGCAGTCGCAGAACATTCTAATGTCTGTGATTGTGTGGAAGAATCTGTGTCGCTTATAGAAATGAGATTTTTTATTTCATCAATAGATATTTCTGAACAAGTGTCAGCCTCTCTTCTGAGAGGTGTTGAGCAGCCTGAATTTTGTATGCTTAATAAATGTACACGCACACCTTGAGCTTGGGCAAGTTCAACTCCAATTCTTAAGTCTTCATCACCTGCTAATAAAACTGCATCACATATGGCATTGAGTCTGGAAAGTTCTGTAAGGTCAGTAACGATTCTAGCATCAACGCCCTTTTGTTCGCCATATCCGTTGACGGTGCCAAGTCTTAATTTTACATCAGCAGCAGATGCTATATACTGCTGCTCAGTTGTAAGGTTTTGAGATAATGCGCCATCATACCAATATATCCTGAGCAGCGGTAATCCGCTTAATTTTTTAGATTTTTCCTTAAGGAATGCAATTGTATTGTCAATTTTTACATTGACCTCTCTTCGCTTGGTCTTTCGCCCAGCGATTGACGAACCTCCACCAGTGCAAAAATATCCGGCGTCAACAAAGATGGCGACCCTATCCATAATGGCTGACTCCCTTAAATGAAAAAGGCCCCCGCGTAGGAGGGCCTCTCTGTAGCCACCTCAAGAGGTATCCGTAGAGAGGCGGCGAGAAAGAAATAGCGATTCCCAAACTTTTTGACAAGGGATTTTTCGTTTTCGAATAAAAAATGAGCGGGGGGCCAGCTACTTCCGCCCCTTCCCCGCCAACCTCTCCGCCAGCCGTCCCGCCCGCAGGTGGGAATACCGCGCCAGCATCTGCATAGACTTGTGCCCCGTGATCCCCTTGATTTCCATTACGTCCAGATCCGTATTCTCAAACAAGCGGCTGGTCGCCTCATGGCGTAAGTCGTGAAAGTGAAAATTCACCATGCCGGCCTTCTTAACGACCTTACCCATTTTTTTCGTTATGAAATCAAGCGTAAACGGAAAAATTCGATCCGATTCGCCACGTTGAATTGATTGCAAAATGTCTAAGGCGATGGGGGAGAGGGGGACCGTTCGCGCATCCCCGTTTTTCGTTTTGGGAAGGTGCGCTGTCTTTCCATTGAAATCCACCTGCGACCATTCCAGCGTCTGAAGCTCCTCGCGCCGCATCGCGGTTTCAAGCGCGAGTTGGATCAATTCTTTAAAAGGTGAGGGGCAGGCGTCCAAGAGCTTTTCTTCCTCGCCTGCCTCAAGCCGGCGAGTACGGCCAGATGGCAGCTTAGGACGCGAAACCCTCCGTACAGGGTTTGCAAGCGATTCCATGCCCCAATCAGACGCGGCCACCTCGAAAAGCCGCGAGAGCAGGGCGAGATCAAGTCGGATCGTATTCGGCGAGACGCCCTCGGCTTCGCGTTCCTTGATGAAATCCGCAACGTCCTTGGTTCGGATCGCTGCGAGGAAGCGGGCGGCCAGTACGCGCCGCTTGAGGCCCTTGATGCGCAAAATTTCTCTGTCAGGATGGGCAAGGCGGGGAAGGTAATCGGTTTCATACCGATCCAGGGCTTCGGCCAGCGTTGTGGCCTCCGCCTCGGCGCGCGAAACGAACACGCCTCGATCCATTTCGGATTCGATCTCTCGCGCCCATTTTTCCGCGTCGAATTTGGTGTCGAAGGTCCGGCAGGTGACGGGCCATCCCTTGCGCCGGATGCGGACTTCCCAGGAGTCCCCGCGCGGACGAATCGTGGCCATCGCTCCACCTCCGTGGAGCTAGATGGAGCAGAATTGGAGCAAATTCGCAAGAAAAAGAAGAAGGGGTTAGGCTTTTTTTGCCTAACCCCTTGAAATTTCTGGTGCGCCCGGCAGGATTCGAACCTGCGACCTACGGATTCGTAGTCCGGCACTCTATCCAGCTGAGCTACGGGCGCACGCGAGAAGAAGATGTCTACGCGCCCACCCCCGGGCCGTCAACACTTTTTTTCGGACAGGGTGTTTTTTCTGACAAATTCTCGGCGTGCCCACGAAAAAAGCCGCCCCGATGCTTCGGGACGGCCTCTTTCACGATTCGCGGCGGAAAGCGAAAACGCTATTCGCTGACCACTTCGGCCTTTTCGATGATCACCGGGACCACCGGCACGTTCTCGTGGAAGCCCTTGGTCATGGTCGGCACGGCCTTGATGGCGTCCACCACCTCCTGGCCTTTGACCACCTTGCCGAACACCGCGTAGCCCCAGCCCTGGGGATTTTTGGCGGTGTGATCCAGAAAGCCGTTGTCCGCCACGTTGATGAAGAACTGGGCCGTGGCCGAATGCGGATCGGCCGTGCGGGCCATGGCCACGGTATAGGCCTTGTTCTTGAGCCCGTTGTCGGCCTCGTTCTGGATCGGGGCTTCGGTTGCGCGCTCCTTCATGGACTTGTCCATGCCGCCGCCCTGGATCATGAAACCGTTGATGACACGGTGGAAGATCGTGCCGTCATAATGGCCCGATTTGACGTACTTGAGAAAGTTCTCAACCGTGATCGGGGCTTTTTCCTTGTCCAGCTCGATGACGATGTCACCCTTGCTGGTTGTCAACTTGACCATGGGGTTACCTCCCTCGGCCCGGACGACGCCAACGCCGCCCAGGGTTGCGGCCAGAACGCAGCACAGCGCCACAAGCGCCCGCAGCCAAAACCTCCGGCCAATTGCCACCATAACGTCAACCTCCGGAAAAAAGTTGCATCGCCCTAAGGGAAATTCGCAATTTCGTCGAGCAAAAAATGGAATCGGAAGGGCACGTTGCCATTTTGCCACAAACAGGTCACATTCACGCCCACTCATAAATCCTCATCCCGGGACAGTGGCATGACCGAGCACAGGAAAGGACAAAACCGCGTCGTCGTCTATCCGGACTGGTGCAAAGGATGCGGCATATGCGCCGCATTTTGCCCGAAACAAGTACTCGCGCTCGGCCCTGATGGCAAGGCCAGGGTCGTTCGCGAGGAAGCCTGCGTCAATTGCGGTTTTTGCGAGCCGCATTGCCCTGATTTCGCCATCATGGTGGTTCCGGCGAACGGCAATGGCCGTCAAAACGGCCATAAGAACAACCATAGCGTCCAGCCTCCGGCGGATAAGGACTGTCCAGGCCCCGAAGGGCCGGGCGCTTCCGCCGGGACCGAGGCCAAGGCGGACGACAAGGAGGGCAGGCCGTGACGCAGCATCTTCGCAAAAAACGGCGCGAGGCCTTCGTGCTCGGCAACGAGGCCGTTGTCGAAGGGGCGCTCGCCGCCGGCTGCTCCTTTTACGCCGGCTACCCCATCACGCCGTCCACGGAAATCATGGAGACCATGGCCCGCAGGCTGCCGCTGGCGCCGGACGGCGTCTTTATCCAGATGGAGGACGAGATCGCCTCCATGGGAGCGATCATCGGCGCGTCGCTTGCCGGGCGCAAGGCCATGACCGCCACCTCCGGCCCCGGATTTTCGCTCATGCAGGAGCAGATCGGCTATGCCGCCATGACCGAGACGCCGCTTGTGATCGTCGACGTCATGCGCGGCGGCGCGAGCACGGGACTGCCCACGAGCCCCGGCCAGGGCGACGTGCAGCAGGCGCGCTGGGGGGCCCATGGCGACCATCCCATCATCGTGCTGTCGGCGACGGACGTGCCCCAGTGCCTGGAAATGACCGTGGCGGCCTTTAATTTCGCGGAAAAATACCGCACCCCGGTGGTGCTGCTCCTGGACGAAATCACCGCCCACACCCGCGAGAAGATCACGCTGCCCGAACCCGGCGATTTCGAGATCTTCTCCCGCCTCGTGCCGACCATGCCGCCGGAGTGGTACAAGCCCTACGAGGAGACGCTTCGCGGCGTGCCGCCCATGCCGCCGGTCGGCTCGGGCTACCGGTTCCACGTGACCGGGCTCACCCACGACCTGCTCGGGTTTCCGACCTCACGGCCTGAGGAGGTGCGCGCCCTGGTCGAGCGGCAATTCCGCAAGATCGACCGCTTCTTCCAGGACGTGCAGCTCGTGGAGCACGTGGACACGGCCGACGCCGAAGTGCTGGTCGTGGCCTACGGCTGCGTGGCCCGTTCGGCCAGGCTTGCCGTGAAGCAGGCCCGGGAGGCGGGAGCCAAGGCCGGCCTGCTCGTGCTCAACACGCTTTTTCCCTTTCCCAGGTCCCACGTGGAAAAGCTCATGCGGACTTGCCGCCTGGTCGTGGTGCCGGAACTCAACGTCGGCCAGATCTCCCGGGAGGTCAAACGCGTCAACGAGGGCTACACCGCCGTGCGCACCATCAACCGCATCGACGGCCAGATTATTACCCCATCGCAGATATTCAAGGAGATTGCGTGACATGGCCGAAGTAACGCAGCTTATCCACCAGTACCTGCGCCACAACAAGAAATTCCCCCTGGTCTTTTGCCCGGGTTGCGGCCACGGCATCGTGCTCGGGTCGCTCGTGCGCAGCGTCCATGCTTTGGGCCTGTCCAAGGACGAGGTGGTCGTCGTGGCCGGCATCGGCTGTTCGGGCCGCATCGCCGCCTACGTGGACTTCAACACCGTCCACGCCACCCACGGCCGGGCGCTGACCATCGCCACGGGCATCAAGATGGCCAACCCGGAACTCACGGTCATCGCGGTCATGGGCGACGGCGACGCCTTCTCCATCGGCGGCAACCACTTCATCCACGCCGCCCGGCGCAACATCGGCGTCACGGCGCTCGTGCTCAACAACTTTATCTATGGCATGACCGGCGGCCAGTGCTCGTCCACCACCCCCGAGGGCGCCTACACCCACACCAGCCCCATGGGTCAGCCCGAGGCCTCCTTCGACGTGGTCGAGCTGGCCAGGGCCGCCGGGGCCAGCGGCGTGGCCCGGGGCACGGTCTACCACGTCAAAGCCCTGGACGGACTTTTAACCGCCGCGATTTCCCAGCCGGGCTTCAACCTGGTCGAGGCCCTGACCCCGTGCTTCACCCAATACGGGCGGGGCAACGGATTTAAAAATCCGGTGGCCATGTTCCAGTGGCTCAAAGAGCGGGCTCTCCCCATCGAGGCCTACGAGAAGCTGGAGCAAAAAGACGGACGTATTCCCATCGGGGTGTTCGTCAAGCGCGACGTGCCGGGCCTGGAGACGCGCTACGCCGCCATGTGCCGGGAGTTTCGGGAGAAAAAGGGAGGCGCGGCATGAACGGCGAGGAGATGGCGTTGGTGCGCTACGAGATACGGCTGTCGGGGCTCGGTGGCCAGGGCATCCTGACCATGGGCAAGCTCTTGGGCCAGGGCCTGGCCCTTTACCACGGCTACCACGTGACCCAGACCCAGAGCTACGGCCCGGAGGCCCGGGGCGGGGCCAGCCGGTCCGACCTCGTGGTCAGCTCCGACCCGATCAGCTATCCCAAGACGGAATATCTGGACCTGCTCGTCGCCCTGTCCCAGGAGGCGGTCGGCATCTACTACCATTACCTCAAGCCCCGGGGCACGCTGCTCATCGACACCGGGCTCGTCAAGCAAACGCCCTCCAACGTCTTTTTGGGCCTGCCGTTTACGGCCCTGGCCCGGGACCATGTGGGCGTGCCCCAGTCCACCAACGTGGTGGCGCTCGGCGCGGTGACCTGGCTTTTGCCGTTCGCCAAGCCCGAGGCCATGCGCAAGAGCCTCAAGGCGGCGCTGCCGGAAAAAATCCGGGCCGCCAACCTCAAGGCCTTCAACCTCGGCTACAACGAAGCCAAAAAGCGTCTGGGCCAGCCCATTGCCGTGCCCGAGCCAGGCGCCGGCGACGGCCAGGACGAGGAACGCATGGACCTCTGCAACATCATGGCCGAGGACTAGGGCAAAGCATTTGGAAAAGATCGTGCGAGAGGGGAAACCCTTTAAAAAGGGTTCTCCCCTCTCGCGCTCTCCCTTTCCTCAATGTTTTGACGTTGCAACGCTCTGTGATCCCTATCTTTTGGGTTGCGAAGCTGGGAAAGCCCCTTGAGGGAAAATCTTCGCCCGATCAAGCTGTTCCCTCCGGATGTTTTTTTGAGGTAGGGGAAAGGAAACGGGCGGCGGAAAGGCCGCTGCCGCATCGTCGCAACCCGTAAGGGAGCTCCCTCCATGCATCTAACCGAACACGCCGGCAAGACGCTTTTGGCCGAGGCGGGCATCGCCGTGCCGCCGGGCCTCGCCTTCGAACCGGGTGATGTGGCCGGCCTCAAGCCGCCTTTTGCCGCGCCGTATTATCTTAAGGCCCAGACCCTTTCCGGTGGCCGGGGCAAGGCCGGCGGAGTGGTCCGGCTGGAATCGGCCGGGGAACTGCCCGGGGCCGCCGAGGCGCTTTTTTCCCGTCCCTGCGGCGGCGTCGTGCCGCCTTTTTTGCGCCTGGAGCCGGCGGTCGCCCATGACCGGGCCTTGTATATTTCCCTGGGCGTGTCCCGGGATCTCCGGTCGCTGTGCCTGACCCTCGCCCGGCAGGGCGGGGTGGATGTGGAGGGGCTGGCCGGCACGCCGGAACTGCTCGTCCTGCCGGTCGCGCCGCCATTTGTCCCCACGCCGCGCCTTGTGCGCCGGGCCTTTTTCCATTTCGGCCTGGCTCGGGAATGCTATGCGGCCTTCGCCGGCCTGATCGAGCGGCTTTTTGCCGCCGTCAACGACTACGGCCTGCTCTTGGCCGAGATCAATCCTCTGGCCGTGACGCCGGACGGACGATTCGTGGCCCTCGATGCCAAGGTGGTCATCGACGACAGCGCGTCGCGCATCATCCCCAAATTGGCCCGCTTCGGCGACGACCGGCTGGCCACGCCGACCGAGCGGTTGGCCCGGGACCATGGCCTGTCTTTTGTGAGCCTTTCCGGTCACATCGGCCTTGTGGCCAACGGCGCGGGCCTGGCCATGGCCACCATGGACGCCCTCGACGCCGCCGGGCTTGCCGCCGCCAACTTCCTGGATTTCGGCGGCACGGCCGACGCCGCCCGGCTGCGGGCCGCGTTTGACCTCATTTTCGCCGAACCGCGCGTCGCGGCCTGCTGCGTCAACATGTTCGGCGGCATCCTCTCCTGCGCCGACGTGGCCAAGGCCCTGCTCGAGGCCTTGGGCGACGCGTCCCCGTCGCGGCCGATCGTGGTGCGTTTCGCCGGCAACGGCGCGGAGATGGGCGCGGCGCTGTTGCGTCGCCAGGGCCTGCCCGCGCTGCTTGTGGCCGACGACATGGACCAGGCCGTCGCGTTGCTCTCCGAAGTGGCCCCGGTCGGCCCGCGAAAGCCGCAGGTCGAGGTCTCGGCGGACAACTGCCGCGAGATCGCTCCCGTGTCCCGAACGTCGGCCGCGTCCAGGGCGTGCCCGCAGGCGGTGCCTTCCTTGCTCACGCTTGACGGCGCAAGCGGCGTGCTCGTCCAGGGTATCACCGGCCGGGCCGGGCGGCTGCACGCCAAGCGCATGCGGGCCTATGGGGCCAACGTGGTCTGCGGGGTGACGCCTTTTCGGGGCGGCACGCTTATGGACGGGGTGCCGGTCTACGACACCGTGGCCGGGGCCGCCAAAGCCCACGACATCGCCCTGTCCGTCATTTTCGTTCCCGGCATGGGCGCGGCCGACGCCGTGCTGGAGGCGATCGAGGCCGGCATCCCGCGCATCGTCTGCATCACCGACGGCGTTCCCCAAAAGGACATGCTGGCCGTGCGTTCGGCCCTTTCCGGGCGCGACACCCTGCTGCTCGGGCCCAACACGCCGGGCATGCTGTTGCCGGGCAAAATGCAGGCGGGCATCATGCCGGCCGATCCCTTCATTCCGGGGCCGGTGGCGGTTTTTTCCCGCAGTGGCACGCTGACCTACGAGGTCTGTTCACGCCTCTCCGCCGCCGGCATCGGCCAGGCCGTGGCCGCCGGCATCGGCGGCGATCCTTTCGGCGGCGCGGGCTTTGTCGAGCTGTGCGAAATGGTGCGCGACGATCCCCAGGTGCTCGCGGTGATGGTCATCGGCGAAGTGGGGGGGCGGGCCGAGGAGGACCTAGCCGCCTATGTGGCCGAAACCGGCTATCCCAAGCCCGTGGCGGCGTTCGTGGCCGGCATGACCGCGCCCGCCGGACGGGCGCTCGGCCACGCCGGGGCGCTGCTCGAACACCCCGGCGGCATCGCCGCCAAGGTCTCTTGCCTGAAGCGGGCCGGCATCGCCGTGTGCCCGGAACTCGGCGACGTGGCCGGCGTCATGGCCGGGTTGTTGTGCGGGAGATAGAGCGGGGAGGGGAAGATTTTTTGGAGAAGGCAGACCGTGCGAGAGGGGGACCCTTTTTGGAAAAAAGGGTCCCCCTCTCGCGCTCTCCCCTCCCAAAAACGTTTCACGGTGCTGGGAGAATCACCCAGTACACGATGAGAAGTGTTTGCGGGGAGAAAAGAAACCTTTGGAATACGATCGATTATCTTTGGACGGAGATCAGTTGCCCTTGGGCGTGGCCGGTTCGGCCTTGGCGTTTTTCTTCTTGTCGTGCTTGGGGCGCACGTAGCCCTTGTACTTGTCTTCGATCTTGTTTTTTTCCTTGGCGAATTCGGCAGCGTCCGCGGCATGTTCCCGATCCACCCAGGCGCGGTAGCGCGCTTCGGCCGCATCCGTGGCCGGGTTGGAGGGACCGTGATTGGCTGGTTCGGCCTTGGTGGTGGTCTCTTTGGGGGGCGCTGCGGTGGGTGCTTTTTGACTTGTCGCGGCGGCCGGGGCGGCGGGGTCGGCGGCCTGGGTCGCCGCAGGAAGGGCCCAAACGAGAACCGCCAGCATGATCGGCAAGAAAAGCTTATACATGGAATCTCCCTGGCGGCGGCGGGCCGCGAAATTCTGCGCGTGCGCGACCTAATCACATTTTACCCGGCCCGGCAATGGCCGGCGTCCGCGCACGGGGAGGGGCCTTCCCGCCGTGCTGGCCAATACCCCGAAAGTGCTCTATAAAGCGACTATGGCCGGTACCTTCCCGCTGTTCGGTGATCCCGCGTTTGTCGGGGCGTTGCTCGACGCCTCACCGGACCTCTTTTTCTACAAGGACGCGTCGTTTCTCTATCGGTTCGCCAACAGGGCGTTTTGCGAGCTTTTCGGGCTGACCTTGGAGGCCGTGGCCGGGCAGACGGATTTCACGCTTTTCGAGAAGGAAAGCGCCGAGCGCCACCGCAAGGCCGATCTCACCGTTATGCGTACGGGACGTTTCGGCGCCTTCGAGTACGAGGTGGTGGGCGGCGGTCGATCGGTCTGGCTCGAGGTGTTCAAGACGCCCGTGCGTGACGCTTCCGGCGGCATACAGGGCATCTTTTGCTCGGCGCGCAATATCACCACCCACAAGCGGCTCGAAGTGGCGTCCCGAAACGCGCGCCTTGAACTGGAAAAGGATGCCGCCACCCGGGCCGAGGACCTGCGCCGCGTCAACGAGGAACTGCGCAGGCAGGCGGCCGAGCGGGGCAAGGCGGAAAAGGCCCTGGAAGAATCCCTGCGCGCCGTCAACCTGATCTTGGAAAACAGCCCCATCGGCATCGCCGTTGTCGCCGACCGCATTGTGCAACGGGCCAACCCGACGTTTCACGAACTGTTCGCCATGCCCCCGGGTACGGTGGCTGGACGGTCGACCGCCGATTTCTATCCCGACCGCGAGGCCTATGAGGCCTTTGGCCGGGACTTTTATCCGGTCCTCGGACGCGGGCGGCGCGTGGACACGGTGCGGCCCATGCGGCGCGCCGACGGCACGGAGTTCTGGTGCCGCATCATCGGCCAGGTGCTTTTTCCGGACAGGCCCCAGGCCGGCTCCATCTGGCTCATGGAGGACGTGACCGAGCGCCGTCTGGCCGAGGAGGCCACGTTGGCCGCCGAGCGCCTCAAGCGGGAATTCGCGGACAACATGTCCCACGAGGTGCGCACGCCGCTCAATGGCATCCTGGGCATGGCCGAGCTGCTGCTGGCCACCGAGTTGACCGACGAGCAGCGGGGATTGGTGGCGACACTCAAGGAGTCGGCCGGCAACCTCACCGAACTTCTGGAAAGCATCCTCGATTTTTCGCGCCTGGACGCCGACTCCGAGGCGACCCGGAATACGCCCTTCAACATCAACAACATCATCCAGGGCGCGGTCAATTCCTTCGGTTCCTCGGCCCTGCAAAAAGGCCTGTCCCTGACCTGGCGCATCGACCCCGAAACACCGGACCTGGTCGTCGGCGACGGCGCGGGCCTGCGGCGCGTGCTGGCGGCGCTTCTGAGCAACGCCATCAAATTTACGGTCCAAGGCGGGGTGGAGGTGGCCGTCTCCGTGGGCGCGGACTGCCGGGAAGCGGTACCCGCGGCAACGAACGGGGTGGTCATGGTGTCTTTTGCCGTGCGCGACACGGGCATCGGCCTGCCCGTCGACCAGCTGGAAACCGTTTTCGAGCCCTTCCGTCAGGCCGACGGCAGCATGACCCGGCATTACGGCGGCGCGGGCCTGGGCCTGGCCATCGCCCGGAAAATAGCCACTTCCATGGGGGGCGACCTGACGGTGGAAAGCCGGCCCGGGAGCGGCAGCGTGTTTTGCTTCACCGCGCCGTTTAGCCTGCCCCGGGACGGGGGAACTGCCGCGTCTTGACCCGGGCCGGCCGCCGAGGCATGGAAAGCCATGCCCCGCCGCGCCGCATCCTTTGCCCCAGAACTCCTGCGTCGTCGGGAAGATCCCGATCTCCCCGGGCTCGTGGCCCGTCTGGCCGCCTACCGCCGACGGGCTTTTTCCCGCCATATCCATGACGCCTGGTGTGTGGGCCTCATCCTTTCCGGGGCCACACGGGTCCGGCGGGCCGGCTGCATACGCCGGATCACTGCCGGGGAGACGGCGCTTATCGCCCCGGGCGAACCCCATGCCTGCAATCCCGAGCCGGACGGCAGGCTGGCCTATGTGATGTTTTTCCTGGAACGCGAGGCGGTGCGGCTTGTGGGCGTCGGCGACGAGCCGGCCTTTCGGGCGCCGCTTGTGCGGGACCCGGTTGTGGCCGCGCGCCTGTCCGGGCTGTACCGGGCCATGACCGCGCGTCGCGACCGCCTGGAAAAACAGTCGCTTTTGTGCCTGGCTCTGGCGCCGCTTTTTTCCAGGACGGAGCATTTGCCCGGACCGCCTGGCCGGGGGCTTACCCGGGTGCGCGACTATCTGCGGGAGCACTGGCGCGACAAGGTTTCGCTGGCTGATCTGGCCGTCCTGGCCGGGCACAGCCCGAGCCATGTGCTGCGCCTGTTCAAGCGGGAATACGGCCTGCCGCCCCATGCCTACCAGAACTTCCTGCGCGTGGAGCGGGCCAAGGCGCTTTTGGCCGGTACCGATCTGCCCGCCGCCGCCGTGGCCCAGGAAACGGGTTTTGCCGACCAGAGCCATTTGATCCGCACCTTCACGCCCCAGGTCGGGGCCACGCCCAACCAGTACCGCCTGTCCCTGCGGCGTTCGCGCCCGGGGGCGTAGCCCCGGCAGGGCAATTTCGTTCAATCCATCCCGGAGCGGACATGGCATGTCCTCCCGGCGCGGCCGTCGCGTCGCGGGGAGGCTCTTTTGAAAGATCACGATGGGGGCGTGGCCGCCGCCCTGGCCGTCACGCTTTTCGCCTGGGGACTTTCCTATGTCTGGACCAAGGTGGCGCTTACGGCCATGGGACCTTTCACCCTGGTGTGCCTGCGCTTCACCCTGGCGACGGCGCTTTTCGGATTGTTGTTTTTGGTCACGGGGCGGCGGCCCCAGCGGCTTGGCCGGGCCGACCGCTGGCGCATGTTCTTTCTGGCCTTGCTCCAGCCCGTCGGCCATTTCGCCTTCGAGACCTGCGGGCTGGTCTACACCACGGCCTCGGCCGCGGCCCTGATCGTGGCCGCCATTCCCCTGGCCGTCCTGGCCCTGGCCGTCTGTCTCGGCCGGCAGCGGGCCGGGACCGGGGATGTGGCCCGTATTGTCGTTTCCGCCGGCGGCGTCGCGCTGATCATCCTGGGCGGCGGGCAGGGTGGCCAGCCGGCCGGCGGCGAGCTGGCCGGCAACCTGCTGATGGTGGGGGCGGTGGTTTCCACGGCCGGCTACGTGGTGCTGGGCGGGGCGCTGGTGCGACGTCTGGACGCCTGGACCGTGACCTTTGCCCAGCTGGCCTGCGGCGCGGCGCTTTTTGTTCCGGGCTGTGTGTGGGAAATCGCCGCGCGGGGCTGGCCGGCTCCGGACAGCAGGCAGCTTGCGGCCCTTGCCGCCCTGACCGTGCTGGCCAGTCTCGCCGCTTTTTTGTGCTACAATTACGTGCTCTCCCGCCTCTCGCCGGCCCGATCGGCCTTGTGGCTCAACGCCGTGCCGGTGGTCACGGCCGTCGGCGCCTGGGCGAGTCTCGGCGAGCGTCTGGGATGGTGGCAGCTTGTCGGCGGGGCGGCCGTGGTCATGTCCGTGGCCGTGCCGGGCTGGCATCGGCCTCGTCGGCTTCCGCAACGGCCTGGCAGGCCGCTTCGGTCAGCCCGTCCATGAGCGGCCCGTGGTCGAACCCGGCCAGATGCAGAAAGCCGTGGGCGAGAAGCCGGGTGAGATGCTCCGTCGGGTCCTGGCCGTAGAGAAAGGCCTCGCGCGCGGCCGTGTCGCGGCTGACGGCCATTTCCCCGAGATAGTCCGGCCGGTCGGGATCGTCGGCCGGGAAGCTTAAGACGTTGGTCGGGCCGCAAAGGCCCAGGTAGTCGCTGTTGAGCCGCGCCATTTCCGCGTCGCCCACCAGCCGCAGGTCGAAGTCGCGGCCCGGAAGGTCCAGGGCGGCCAGGATGCGCCGGCAAAGCGCGGCGAGCTCCCGGCGCGAGACGGGGAGTTCCGGTTGGATGGGCCCGCGCGCCACTCCGATCATGCGGCGTGTTCCGCCGCGTTTTTAGGGTCCACGGCGCACACCGGCTCCTCGCGGGTCTTGCCGTTTTTGACCTCGGTCGTCTTGGCGCTCGGGTATTCGATGCGCTGGTGGAAGATGCCGGTCAGGATGCGGTGGAAGGTGTCGGTGAGAAGCGTCAGGTCCTTGAGCGTGAGCTGGGAGTCGTCCAGCTCGCCCTCGGTGTAGATCTTGCGCACGATGTTTTGGATATGGCCCTTGATGCGGCTCGGCGTGGGGTCGACCAGGGTGCGGCTGGAGGCCTCGATGGCGTCGGCCAGGAGAATCAGCCCGGCTTCCTTGCTCTGGGGCTTGGGGCCGGGATAGCGGTAATCCTCCTCGCGCACCGGCTCCTCGCCCTTGGCCTCGGCCATTTCCTTGGCCTTGTGGTGGAAGTAGGCGATCAGCGTGGTGCCGTGGTGCTGGCCGATGAGGTCGGTGATCTGCTGGCCGAGCCGATGTTCCCTGGCCAGCTCCACGCCCTTTTTGACGTGGGCGATGAGGATCAGCGCGCTCATGGACGGGGCCAGCTTGTTGTGCCGGTTTTCCTTGCAGGAGATGTTTTCGATGAAATAATGGGGGCTTTTGAGCTTGCCGATGTCGTGGTAGAGCGCCGCGACCTTGGCCAGGAGCGGGTTGGCCCCGATGTTGCGGGCGCCGGCCTCCACCATGTTGGAGACGATCAGCGAGTGGTGGTAGGTGCCCGGGGCCTTGACCATCAGCTCCTGCAGAAGCGGCTGTTCGAGGTTTAAAAGCTCCATGAGCCGAAAGCGCGACGTGTAGCTGAAAAGGAGCTCCATGATGGGCGCGATGCCGACCACGGCCAGAAGCGACAGAAAGGCGGACAGCGCCACGAAGGCGAAGCCCGTGCCGGTCACGGCCGGGGTGCTCAGGTCCATGAGGTTGATGGAAACCCACATGACGCACAGGGCGGCGAAAAGCGGCAGGGTGGCCTTGAGCACCTGGGCCCGGGTCTCCGAACGCTTCATGAGGTAGATGTAGATCATGGAGCCGACGAAATAGTAGCAGAAGATGCCGACGCCGCCGAAGACCATGTTGGAGGCCAGAAAGGCCAGGATGAGGCTGACGAAGATGCACAGGCGCTTGGAGAAAAAAAGCGCCAGGATGCCCGCCGCCCCGGCCATGGGCAGGCTGAAGGCGAAATAGAGCGCCCGCGTGCCCTCGGGCAGCCCGCCGCCCCCCGGCAGTGTAACCACGTCGCCCATTTTGGCCAGCAGGCCGAAAATGAGCAGGATCACGCCCAGGAATATCCAGTCCGTGTTTCGGATGCGCTTGACGCCGGTGCGCTCCAGGGAGGCGTAGAGCACGGCCAGGAACATCAGGCACATGCCGAAGATGCCGAGCGCCCGCAGCATGTTGTACGAGCCCTTGCGGTGGGAGTAGAGGGCCTGGAGCTTGAGCTGCTGGATGGGGCCCACGCGCTCGCCCTGGCGCACGATGACCTCGCCCTTCTTGATGATGTAGTACAGCGGTTCCACGGCCTGGCTGATCTCGCGCCGCCGCACCTGGGTCGTGTCCTGGTTGAAGGTCATGTTCGGGGCGATGAAGGGATTGACCAGGGTGTAGACGGCCTTGCGTACCCGGAAGGGCTTGTTCATGGACACCTTGAGCATGTGTTCCATGTCGTCCTTGACCTGCTTGATGTCCTTGATCTCGCGCGTGTCCATGCGCAGCGTTTCCATCATGGAGGGCAGGTCGCGGATGAGGATGCCGTTTTTGTACGGCGCGAAAAGGGCGGTGGAGGCCACCACGCCCTGTTCGTAGTTCTGTTTGAGCCAGGGCAGGACGTCCTGGTCGATGAGGTTTTTAAAGCCGTCCTGGCGCCAGACCTCGATGATCTCGCCGCCGATCTCGGTGTTGAGGTTCTCGGCGATCTGCCAGCGCAGCTTGTCCAGGTCCTCGCCGCCGGCGTTTCGCACCGACGCCAGGATGTCGTCCACGCTTTTGGCCAGGGCCTCGTAGGGCAGGGGGCTGACGTCGAAAACCGGGGGCTGGGACTGGGCCACCTGCTCGCGCTTGCGGCTGGTGGCTTCCACGTCCTCGATCTGGAGGTTCTGGTCGGCGGCCACGTCCTGGGAGGCGATCTCGCCGGCGGTGAAAATCTTGACGGAGTTGTCGAGCCCGAGCCGGGCGAGGAAACTCAGGGCGAAGACAATGGCCAAAAAGAAGACGAATCCCGGCAGCCCGTTGGCCGTTACCGCGCAGCAAACGGCCTGCGCGCCAGGATGGCTTTTAAGCTTCCTTTTGACCTTGTTGGCTATCTCGCTCATAGGCCTTGACGATCCTTCCCACGAGGGGATGGCGGATCACGTCCGCGTCGCTAAAGGATATAAAATCGATGCCGCGCACGTTTTTGAGCACGCGTCTGGCCTCGACGAGGCCGGAGACCGCCCGGGAGGGCAGGTCGATCTGGGTCACGTCGCCGGTGACCACGGCCTTGGAGGCCAGGCCCAGGCGCGTGAGAAACATCTTCATCTGTTCCGGGGTGGTGTTTTGCGCCTCGTCCAGGATGATCAGCGCGTCGTTTAGGGTGCGGCCGCGCATGAACGCCAGCGGGGCCACCTCGATGACGCCCGTTTCCAGCATTTCCCGGACCTTCCGGAAGTCGAGCATGTCGTTTAAAGCGTCGTAGAGTGGGCGCAGGTAGGGATTGATCTTTTCCACTAGGTCGCCCGGCAGAAATCCCAGCTTTTCGCCGGCTTCCACCGCCGGCCGGGTGAGGATGAGCCGCTTGACCTTGCGCTCGAGCAGGAAGCTTACGCCCATGGCCACGGCCAGGTAGGTCTTGCCGGTGCCGGCCGGGCCGATGCCGAACACGAGGTCGTGGCCGCGGATGGAGGCGAGGTAGTCACGCTGGGTGGCGGTCTTGGGCACCACGGT
Organism: Solidesulfovibrio fructosivorans JJ]; assembly: GCF_000179555.1. Classification (NCBI taxonomy): domain Bacteria; kingdom Pseudomonadati; phylum Thermodesulfobacteriota; class Desulfovibrionia; order Desulfovibrionales; family Desulfovibrionaceae; genus Solidesulfovibrio; species Solidesulfovibrio fructosivorans. The sequence continues at coordinate 174,354 of NZ_AECZ01000006.1, read as the reverse complement.
CTTTTTGGCCGAAACCACCAGCCCCTCCTCCCGGTACACCCGGTGGAGGCTGGCCTCGGGTTCCTTGGCCAGGACGGAAAGCGCCTGTTCCACGTCGGCTGGATAGACGGGCTTGCCCTGGCGCAAAAGTCCGTAGAGCTGCACCAGGACATTGGCCACGTGGGCCAGGGTTTCCTCGGAATCGGCGCGCAGCACGACGGCGTTGCCCCGGGTGTCGAGACGCGCCCCGGATTTGCCGGCGATCAGGGCGATATTGGCGTTGTGGGGACCGAAGAGGTCCCTGGCCAGCTCGGAGTCGTCGAACTCCAGCCGCCGTTCGTGCTCAAGGGTTTGCATCATGGCGTCACGAAGCGGTTACGGTCAAAATGCCGCGCGCATGGCCCGGTTACGCACCTAATACAACCAAGCGACAAGTACAAGCGAATGGCGACATTCATGACGATTCCCGCAACATTTCCAATTGCGGATCCGGTGCGACCCGCAGGGTTTCCAAAAGGTTGGCCACGGTCACGCGCCCCGTGGCCGCGCCCTTTATGCGCCGCACGTCGGCCACCTTGGCCAGCATGACGTCGGCCGCGCCCGCCTTGCCGGCAAAACTGGCCAGGGCCGCCAGTCCCGCCGCTTCGAGCAGGCTTTGCCTGGGCACCTCCCGGCCGGGATGATCCCGGCGCAGGACGACATGGGCTCCGGGACCGCCGGCGACGTGCAGCCACAGGTCGAAGGGGCTGGCCTTGCGCAGGAGCTGCTCGCCGGCCTTGGCGTTTTTGCCGCGAAGAACCAGGAATCCGTCGGAGGTGCGGTAGACGTTGGCCGCAATGCCCGTGACGATGGCGGGCGCTGGGGGCGCGGGCGTCTTTGTGCCCGCGACGTGTTGTCGACCTTGTAAGTATTTTTTCGCGTCTTGCAAGTCCCCCCGGCGCTTGGCGATGGCGGCCAGTCCCCGTTCGCCTTTAGCCGCAAAATGATAGAGCTTTTGCATGTTGCCGAGCACCGAAAGCGACGGGTCCAGGCTGAGATCCCGATTGCCGCCCTCCGGGGTGGGGACGGAAAGCGCAGGAATCTTGGCCTGTTTGTCCAAAGTGTGGAGCAGGGCCGCGATCAGGTCCGCGTCCGCCCGGCGGGCGATAAAGGCCCGCATGCGCGCCTCGTCGGCGTCGAGCTTGGCCAGGGCCCGGATTTGCCGGCGTTTCCCGGCCGCCTGGGCGGCGGCTTGCGGGGCGGCCTCGCGTCCCGACACCTCGCCGAAGGCCAGCGGTTCACCAAAGGCGGCCGCCGCGGCCAGGGCCGTGGGGAAGGCGCGCGTCTCCGTTTGGCCCTTGGCCCGGCCCAGCCAGGACACGGGCCAGACGGACTCGGGCGCGCCGTTTCGCGTCTCCAGGAAAAAGCCCTCCGCCGTCTCGTCCTGGAGTCTGGCGTAGCATTCCCGGGCTTCGGCCTCGGGCAGCGCGGCCAGCCGGCGGCGCAGGGCCGGGGAGAGCTGGGGATGTTCCTGCCAGATGTCGGGCTCGCTTAACACCGCCTCAAGCGGCGGCCAGGCGGGGCGCTCGTCGGCCGGGACCGGCGGGGCGTCGGCCAGAGTGGGAAAGGACCGGGGATCAAGGACGAGGCTGGGGCCTTCCCCGGCGGGAACCAGCGTCAGGACGCGCCGGGGCCAGTCGGCGACGACGCCGGCCAGCCGTCGGCCGCGCAGATGCTTGCGCAGGCGCATGGCCGCCGCCGGGGCGCGTTCGGGCTGGTTGGTCTTTTGAGGTGAGAGAAACAGGAAAAAGCGGCCCGTGCCGTACCGGGCATGGAGATACAGGGTCTTTTTGCCGCCGGTCACGGCGGGGGCGACGCCCGGCGGCATATACAGGGCCAGGGAAATGACGTTGGGGCTCGGCAGGAATATCTTTTCCACCCGGGCCCCGGGCAGCGCCTGGGCCAGTTCCCGGGCCAGGAAGCGAAAGAAGACGGCCTCCATGAGCGTTATCCGGGACGCCGGTCAGCGCGTCCGGCGGGCGGATTGCTGGCGCGGGGGATGCGACACGGGCTTGATCCGGCGGCGGCGTCGCAAGGCGACGCTAATCGCCGCGCAGGTTCTCGTCGGCTTCCTGCTTGCTTTTGCACTTGATGCAAAGGGTGGTGACGGGCCGGGCCTTGAGTCTGGCCACACTGATATCCTCGCCGCATTCCACGCATTCGCCGTAGGTGCCGTCGTCGATGCGCTCGAGGGCTTCCTTGATCTTCTTGATAAGGCGGCGCTCGCGGTCACGCAGACGCAGGGTGAAAGCCCGGTCGGATTCGGCCGTGGCCCGGTCGGCCGGGTCGGCGTAGACCTCCACGGTGTCGGTCATGTCTTCGATGGTCTCCTCGCCTTTTTTGAGGATATCCTGAAGCATGCCGTTTAAAAGTTCCCGGAAAAATTCGACATCCTTGGGATCCATGCGGTCCTCCTGGGTCTGGGCCTGCGGGCTCCGGCTTGGAAATTGACTTCCCTACCGCAAACCGGCGGCGAGGTAAAGGGGGCGGCGTCCGGGCGATCGCGCCCTTGCCTGGCGCGAGTGGAAATGGCCCGTCACGTTTTGTCCGGCCCGCGGGAACTTCCCTTTTCATGTAAAGTAGGTATGCTGTCATTTGGTTGCCATCGAAACGTACGTGTCAGGCAGCCATGGTCGCCTCTCCCGGCCGCACCGGGATCGTCCGGAGGCCGGGACGTGTAACCATCCCTATCAGGAGGGAATCATGAGCGAGAAGGAATGCGCCTATTATCGCACCCTGTATGAAGTGGCCAAGGGCATCAACTCCAGCCTGGAGCCCGTCACGGTGCTGCGGGCCATCGTGGAGCAGGTGGCCAAGGCCCTCGACGCCAAAGGGTGCTCCATCCGCCTTCTGGACAAGAAGGGGAAGACGCTTCTGGCCAGCACCTCGTATGGCTTGAGCAAGGGCTATCTGCGCAAGGGCCCGGTCGAAGTGGCCAAGAGCAAGATCGACCAGGAAACCCTGGCCGGCCAGATCGTCCAGATCAAGGACGCCGGCTCCGATCCCCGCTTCCAGTATCCCGAAGCCGCCAAGGAAGAGGGCATCGCCTCGGTCATGGCCCTGCCGCTGACCGTCGAGGGCCGCGCCATCGGCGTGCTGCGCCTGTATTGCGACAAGGTCCGGGAGTTCGAGCAAGGCGAGGTCCATTTCGCCACGGCCATCGCCAACTTAAGCGCCATCGCCATCGAGAACGCCCGGCTGCATCAGGCGCTCAAGACCGATTACGAACTGCTCACGGCCTACGATTACACCATCCACGAGTAGCGGGAGAAGCCTCATGAACAAATTGCGCATCGCCATCAACGGCTTCGGCCGCATCGGCCGGCAGGTGCTCAAGGCCATGATCGAGCATCATGCCGAGGCCATGGAAGTCGTGGCCATAAACGACCTTTTCGACGTCGAAACCAACGCCCATCTGCTCAGCTACGACACCAACTACGGCAAGCTGCCCGTGGCCGCCACGGTCGAGGGCGACATCATGGTCGTCGGCGACTGGCATATCCGCAACTATGCCGAGCGCGATCCCCACGGGTTGCCCTGGGACGAGCTGGGCATCGACGTGGTCATCGAATCCACGGGCATCTTCCGCACCGGCCCCAAATGCCAGGCCCACATTGAAGCCGGCGCGAAAAAAGTCATCATCACCGCCCCGGCCAAGGAAGAGGACCTGACCGTGGTGCTCGGCGTCAACCAGGACAAGTACGACCCGGCCGCCCACCACATCCTGTCCAACGCCTCGTGCACCACCAACTGCCTGGCTCCGGTGGCCAAGGTCATCCACGACAGCTTCGGCATCGTCAAAGGCGTGATGACCACTATCCACTCCTACACCAACGACCAGCGCATCCTGGATCAGCCACACAAGGACCTGCGCCGGGCCCGGGCCGCCGCCTGCAACATGATCCCCACCTCCACCGGCGCTGCCCAGGCCGTGGCCCTGGTCATTCCGGACCTCAAGGGCAAGTTTTCGGGCCTGTCCGTACGTGTGCCCACCCCGACCGTGTCCCTGGTCGACTTCGTGGTCCAGGTGGAGAAATCCACCTCCACCGAAGAGGTCCGGGCCAAGCTGAAGGAAGCCGCCGCCGGGCCACTTAAGGGCATCATGGGCGTTTCCGAAAAGCCTCTCGTGTCCATGGATTTCAAGGGCGATCCCCGGTCGAGCATCGTGGACGCCGAGTACACCAGCGTCCAGGGCGGCGACATGGTCAAGATCCTGTCCTGGTACGACAACGAATGGGGCTATTCCTGCCGGGTGGCCGACCTGGTCGCCTTCATGGCCGCGAAAGGCCTGTAGTTCCCCGATAGAATCGACCGTCACGGGCGGGAGGGCGCGCGGGCCTTCCCGTCTTTTTTATGGCCTGAGGGCCGGCAGCTGTTTCTGTTTTCAAAATGTTTGACTATCAAAAAATAATCTCCTAAAGATTCTTTCCCATAAAGACGTTTTGCAAGGAGTACCCATGATAGGACGCTTTTCCAGCCTCGGGGCGTACAAGGGGCTTTTCACGTTGCGGGAGTTCTACCGCTGCCTGTCCGGCGGCGGGCTGGCCCTGGCCGCCTTCATTGTCGGACAGGCGGGGGGACCGCTGTGGCTGGCCATGCTGCTGGGACTGGCCTCGGTCGTGGTCAACGGCGCGCCTATCGTCATCGAGGCGGCCAGGGGGCTTTACGAGCGCCGGGTCAATGTGGACGAACTGGTGAGCCTCGCCATCGTGGCCTCGCTTATCCAGGGCGAGGTGCTGGCCGCGGCGGTCATAAGCTTCATCATGACGCTTGGGTCGCTCATCGAAGAGGCGGTCAGCGACGGGGCCAGGCGTTCCATCGAAGGGCTCGCCGCGCTTTCGCCCCAGGAAGCGGTGCTGGTGACCGACGACGGGGCCGAGCGCACCGTTCCCGTAGCCGACATCCGTCTTGGCGACATCGTGCTGGTGCGCCCGGGCGAGCGCATCCCGGTCGACGCGGTCATCGTGTCCGGGACGACGGCCGTGGACGAGTCGGCGCTGACCGGCGAATCGCTCCCCCGCGAGCGCCGCCCCGGCGAGGCCATCCTGGCCGGCACGCTCAACTACACCGGCCGGATCACGGCCCGGGCCGTCAAGGTGGGGGAGGATACCACCTTCGGCAAGGTGGTGAGGCTCGTGGTCGCGGCCGAGGCCGGCAAGCCCCGGGCGGCGCGGGTCGTCGACCGTTACGCGAGGTGGTTCACGCCGCTGGTGCTTTTCGCTGCGGCCATGGCCTGGCTTTTTTCCGGCCAGCTCGACCGGGCCGTGGCCGTGCTGGTGGCCGGCTGCCCCTGCGCGCTTTTAATGGCCGCGCCGACGGCCACCGTGGCGGCGGTCGGACGGGCGGCCCGGCGCGGCATCCTGGTCAAGGGCGGGCAGTTTCTGGAAGAAGCGGGCCGGGCCGATGTGGTCCTTTTCGACAAGACCGGCACCCTGACCCTGGGCCGGCCGGCCGTGACCGAGGTCGCTTCGGCCGACGGGGAATCGGCCAAGGGCGTCATCGGCTGCGCCGCCTGCCTGGAACGGGAGAGCTCCCATCCGCTGGCCGCGGCCATTTGCGACGAGGCCCGGCGTCTGGGCCTCGAGCCGGCCGCGCCCGAGTCCATGTCCGCCGCCGTCGGCTTGGGGCTTCGCGGCACGGTGGACGGCAGGGCCGTGGAAGTGGGCAGCCCGGAGATGGCCGGCGGCCCGGAAACGCTCCCGCCCCCGCTCCGGGAATGCCTGGCCGCCATTCGCGACCAGGGGGCCACGGGACTTGTGGTGCGCCGGGACGGCGAGGCCATCGGCATCATCGGCGTGGCCGACGCGGCCAGGGAAACGGCGGCCCATGCCGTGGCGGCGCTGCGCCGGCTCGGCATGAAAACCGTGGGCATCCTGTCCGGGGACCACGAAAAGGCCGTGGCCGCGTTGGCCGGCCGGGTCGGCGTCACCGACGTATGGGCCGGGCTTGCGCCCGGGGACAAGCTCGATATCCTGTCCCGGTTCCAGGACCGGGCCGGGCGGGTGCTTTTCGTCGGCGACGGGATCAACGACGCCCCGGCGCTCGCCCGGGCCAACGTGGGCGTGGCCATGGGCGCGGTGGGCTCGGACGTGGCTCTGGAAACGGCCGATGTGGCCCTGGCCGACGACGACATCGCCAAGCTGCCGTTTCTTATCCATTTGGGCCGGCGCATGACGTGGCTTATCGGCGTCAACATCGGCCTGGGGCTCCTTTTCAATTCCGTGGCCATTATGGGGGGGGCCTACGGCTACCTGTCGCCGGTCGCGGCCGCGATTTTCCATAACGTGGGGTCGGTGGTGGTGGTGCTGTCCTCGGCCAGCCTCGCCCTCACCAGGGAGCCGGACTTTTTTGCCGGCGAGGAGGCCTGATCCGTCATGGAGCATGAAAAGCTCACCCGGCTGCTCATCGCCTTTTACGAGAAGTTTTCCTCTTGGGAACACGGAGTGGTCAAGGAAAGCGGGCTGACGTTGCCCCAGATGCACACCTTGGAGATTCTCGGGGCCGACGGCGACCTGCGCATGACCGAGCTTGCCGCCAGGATGGGGGTGACGACCGGGTCGCTGACGGTGCTGGTGGACAGGCTGGAGCGGGGCGGATTCGTGGCCCGCCGGCCCCACGAGACGGACCGGCGTTCCATTCGCGTGGGGCTCACTCCCGAGGGGGAGCGGCTTTTCACCGAGCACCATGCGCTGCACGAGAAGCTGACGAGCGAGATTTTATGCGATCTCTCGCCCGAGGAGGCGGAGCAGTTCGCCGGCATGCTGGAGCGCATTACGTCCTGCCTGTGACGGGGGGGCGCTCCTGGCGTCCCCAACTCCGATTCCTATCGGCCGGAGGATTCCCTGCGGCCGAGGCCTTCGGCGAGCAGGGCCACGGCCAGGGTATTCATGCTGACGCCTTCGGCCTCGGCCTGCCGGGCCAGTTTGGCGTGCAGGCTTTTGGGTGTGCGCAGGTTGAACTTGCCCGAGGCCGGGCCGCCACTGCGGGGCTCCGGAAGCTCACGCCCCTCCTCGATGTAGACGGACATCCAGGCGGTAAAGGCGTCACGACCCATTTCAATGGCTTCTTCCGGCGTTTCCCCATCGCTCATGCAGCCGGGAAGGTCGGGAAAGGTGATAAGATAGCCGCCGCCGTCGAGTTCGGAAAGCGGCGTGATCTGAAATGGATAATCCTCGAATCGCGGCATGGCTTGCATGGACTACACCTCCCTGGACTCGTCAACCAGCCGGAGAAACAATCTGACGTAGGCCGGTTTGACGGGTTTCCGAGCCGGTACGGTCACCACGGTCGGACATCCGGCGACGCTGAACGTGACATGGCTGCCCGAAGCTTTGCGGATGGCAAATCCCAATTGCCCGGCGACGCATTCCAAGTCCGTCATGCGCCAGTCGCGCGAATTGACGCGCATCCGGGCCAGTATCCTGTCCGCGTTGCCCCTGGATTATAGTACCGTATCTGGGGCCAAAGACAAGGGGCAAACACTTCAACCCCATGGAAGGTCCCGGGAAGGATAGTCTGTGGGTCGGTCGGCGGGGCAGGGCGCGCGGCCGTGCGCGGCGCATATTTGAAGAATACGCCTTCACGCCCGCGCGCCCTGCCCCGCCGACCCTGGACACGCGACCCCTCAGCCTGTTGTGAAAGGCCTATTTCGCGGGCTGCCGCAGATTCTCGTTGGAATGGGAAAAATCAATATCGGCTGGGAGTGGGTGCAATGAAGCTTTGAACGTGCGTCGGCTACGCTTGGGACAAGTATTTCTTGTGTCCCTTTTTGGGGTCGCCCCTTTGAAAGTTTTTGAAGGGGGTCCAGGGGGAAACTTTTTTCAAAAAGTTTCCCCCTGGCCGCCGGAGGCGTTCCTTCCTCCCGCGCCCCTTTCTACCGCATCGCCTCGGGGAACAGCTTGGCCCCCAGCTCGCGCAGCTTGTATTTCTGCACCTTGCCGCTGGTGGTCAGGGGGAACTCCTTTACGAAGGCGATGTATTTCGGAATCTTGTGCCAGGCGATCTGGCCCCGGCAGAAGTCGCGCACTTCCTCGGGCTCCATGGCGACGTCCTTTCTGAGGATGATGTAGGCGCCCACTTCCTCGCCGTATTTGCGGCTGGGGACGCCGGCCACCTGGACGTCGGCGATGCCGGGCATGGTGTAGAGGTACTCTTCGATCTCGCGCGGATAGATGTTCTCGCCGCCCCGGATGATCATGTCCTTGATGCGGCCGGTGATGGCCACGTAGCCGAACTCGTCCATGACGCCGAGGTCGCCGGAGTGCAGCCAGCCGTCCTTGTCGATGCATTTGGCCGTGGCTTCGGGGTTGTTGTAGTAGCCTTTCATGGTGTTGTAGCCGCGACAGCACAGTTCGCCCTGCTTGCCGCGTTCCATTTCCACGCCCGTTTCCGGGTCGGCCACCTTGACTTCGACGTGGGGAAAGGCCCGGCCCACGCCCTCGACCCGGTAATGGTAGGGATCGGTGACGTCGGTCTGGGTCATGCCGGGCGAGCTTTCGGTCAGCCCGTACACGCTCGTGATTTCCTTCATGTACATCTTCTCGGTCACCTGCCGCATGGTCTGGGTGGGACAGACCGAGCCGGCCATGATGCCGGTGCGCAACGACGAGAAGTCGAACTTCGGGAAGAGCTTGTGTTCCAGGATGGCGATGAACATGGTCGGCACGCCGTAGATGGCCGTGCACTTCTCCTGCTCGATGCTCATCATGGAATGGATCGGGTTGAACACTTCGGTAAAGACCATGGTGGTGCCGTGGTTGACGCAGGCCATGACCCCGAGCACGCAGCCGAAGCAGTGGAACAGGGGCACCTGGACGCACAGCTTGTCCTTGTTGGTGAAGCGCTGGCGTTGGCCGATGGAATAGCCGTTGTTGACGATGTTGTGGTGGCTCAGCATGACGCCCTTGGGAAAGCCGGTGGTCCCCGAGGTGTACTGCATGTTCACCACGTCGTGGCAGGTGAAGGTGGCCTGCCTTGCGCGCAGGTCCTCGTCGGTGACGGTACGGGCCAGGCCCAGGATCTCGGGGATGGAGTACATGCCCCGGTGTTTTTCCACGCCCAGGAAGCAGACGCGCTTCAAGTGCGGGAAGGTCTCGCTTCGAACGGCCCCGCGCTGCATGGTGCGCAGTTCCGGGGCCAGGTCGTAGAGGATCTCGATGTAGTCCGAGTCGCGGAACCCGTTGGTGATGAAGATGTTTTCCGCTTCGGAGTTGGTCATCAGATATTTGAGCTCGTTGCGCTTGTAGGCCGTGTTGACCGTGAGCAGCACGGCCCCCATCTTGGCCGTGGCGAACATGAGCGCCACCCAGAAGGGCACATTGGTGGCCCAGACCGCCACTTTCTCGCCTTTCTGGATGCCGAGCGCCAGAAGCCCCTTGGCCAGATCGTCGGTCAGCTCGTCGAATTGCCGCCAGGTCAGCCGGTAATCCCGGTCCACGTAGACCACGGCTTCCTGATCCGGATATTTGGTGGCCGTCTGGTGGAGCAGCTCGCCGAGCGTCAGGTCGAAAAGCGGCGGCTCGTGCAGTGGAGGAGGCACAAAGGTCATAAGACGGCTCCTTTCGTTATTGCGGGATGTACAACACGGCGTAGATGTCGGTCCTTTGCGCGTTGCCGCAGCCGACATAGTGGGGCACCACCGAGTTGTAGTAGATGGAGTCGCCGGGGGCGAGAACATGGCGCTCGTTGCCCACGATCACTTCCAGCTCGCCGGAGACGACCACGATGAATTCCTCGCCCTCATGGGAGGACAGGGGCTTTTCGGCCGCGGCGTCCTCGTCGGGGTAGACCTCGATGAAAAAGGGCTCCATGTGGCGGTCGGTCTTGCCCCGGCCCAGGGAATGGTAGCGAAAGGCGGCGCGCTTGCCCCGGGCTTTTCTGAGGATGGCGTCGTCCTCGTTCCGGTCGGCCTGGCAGGTGACGCACAGGTCGCCGTCCACGGCGTCGTCCATGAAGGTGCCAAGGCGCTGGCCCAGGGCCAGGGCGATCTTGAGCAAGGGGCCGATCGACGGGGTGACGTCCTCTTCTTCCAGGGCGGTCAGAAAATCCACGGAAAGGCCCGTGCGCCGGGAAAGTTCCTCACGGGAAAGCTCCTGGCCCTCGCGATACGTGCGAATGCGATCACCAAGCTTTTTGTCGCTCATGGCTCCCTCGTTGGTCGAATATGGTATGGGATGGGGCCAAATGATGGCACGGCCCCGTGAAACCGATTCCATAGCCCAGGACGGGGTGAAATTCCAGCCGTTTTTCGTTCCTCGGGCAGCGAAAGAAATTGACAAGCCCCTTTGTCCTGCGAAAAGACGGGGAAACGCGTTTGAACCCAAAACATCAGGCAAGGGGACTTTCATGAGCAAGGAAATCGGACCCGTGCGGGAAATCGCCATGCGCCTTCGCGGCATACGCGAAGTGACGGGTTTCACCATGGAGCAACTGGCCGAAGCCACGGGCGTTTCGGCGGACCAGGTGCTGCTGTACGAAACCGGCGAAGAGGAAATTCCCGTCAGCTACCTCTATGAAGTGGCCAAGGCGGCCGGCGTCGACCTCACGGCGCTTTTGACCGGCGGCGAGGCCCACCTCCACGCCTATTCCCTGGTGCGCTCGGGCAACGGCCTGTCCGTGGACCGGCGCAAGGCCTACAAGTACCAGGCTCTGGCGTACCGCTTCCACAAGCCGCTCATGGAGCCGTTTCTGGTCACCGTGCCGCCCAAGGACGAGTCGGAGATGGAATTCAACCGGCATCTGGGCGAGGAATTCATCTACATGCTGCGCGGCCGCATGGAAGTGCGCCTCGGCGACGAGGTCCTCACCCTCGAGCCCCACGATTCCCTCTACATCTCCTCGCGCACGCCCCACGCCATGCGGGGGCTCGACGACACGGAAGCCGAATTCCTCGACGTGATTATCTAGCCGGCACCGCATGCCCCATGCCGTGTCCGGCCGGAACCGATGCCTGTCCATGCGTCTTTACGCGTCACCAACCTCTTGCCCTCGGAGCCCAAGACCATGCCCGTCGCCAAACTGCGACCCAAAACCTATCGCGAACTGCTGGAGACCGTGTCCGTCTCCGTGCCCGAACACTATAATTTCGCCTTCGACTTTCTCGATGCCGAGGCCGCCGCGGACCCGACCCGGCCGGCCATGATCCATATCGACAACGACGGCAATCGCCGGGATTTCGACCTGGCCTTTTTCAGCCGGGAATCGGCTCGGATGGCCAACGCCTTCAAGGACGCGGGACTGAAAAAGGGCGACCGCGTCATGGTCATCCTCTACCGCCGCCTGGAGTGGTGGGTGACCATGCTGGCCCTGCACAAGCTCGGGGCCGTGCCCGTGCCCTCGCCCAACCTGCTCACTCCCCACGACATCGATTTCCGGGTCAACTACGCGGGCATCAAGGCCATCATCGCCGAGGATTCGGTCGTCTCCCGGGTGGAGGACGCCCGGCCGACCTGTCCGACGCTTTCCGTCCTCGTCCATGTGGGCGAAGCCCCCATGCCGGCGGGCTGGCTCGACTACGAAACCATCCGCGCCGCCGCTTCGGACGTCTTTCCCCGGACCGCCGACGCCCCCGGCGGCAAGGACACGCTGCTCATTTTCTTTTCCTCCGGCACCACCGGCATGCCCAAGATGGTGGAGCACACCCACGGCTACGCCCTGGGCCATATGCCCACCGGCGTCTACTGGCACAACCTGGAGCCCGGCGACGTCCACCTCACCGTGGCCGACACCGGCTGGGGCAAGGCCGTGTGGGGCAAGTTCTACGGCCAGTGGATGGCCGGAGCCACGGTCTTCGTCTGGGACTTCCGGGGCAAGTTCCATCCGGCGGAGTTGCTCGAAATCATGAGCAAGCACAAGGTCACGACCTTTTGCGCCCCGCCCACGGTCTACCGCTTCCTTATCCGCGAAGACCTCAAGAAATACGACCTGTCGGCGCTGCGCTACTGCACCACCGCCGGCGAACTTTTGAACGACGGCGTGTTTCGGGCCTGGAAGGAGATCACGGGGCTGCCCATCCACGAAGGCTACGGCCAGACCGAAACCTGCCTGCAAATCGCCACGTTTCCCTGCATGGAGCCCAAACCCGGCTCCATCGGCCGACCGGCTCCGGGCTGGAACGTGACGCTCCTCGACGAGGAGGGACACGTCTGCCCGCCGGGCGTGGAAGGCGAAATCTGCATCGGGCTCGAGGACGACAAGAACGTCGGGCTTTTCGCCGGCTACCTGCTGGAGCCGGCCAAAACCGCCTCGGTCATGATCGACGGTTACTACCATACCGGCGACAAGGCCTGGATGGACGAGGACGGCTACTACTGGTTCCTTGGCCGCACTGACGACCTCATCAAGTCGAGCGGCTACCGCATAGGCCCCTTCGAGGTGGAAAGCGCGCTCATCACCCACCCGGCCGTGGTCGAGGCGGCGGTGACCGGCGTGCCCGATCCCGTGCGCGGTCAGGCGGTCAAGGCCACGGTGGTGCTGGCCCCGGAATTCGATCCGTCCGACGAACTGGCCAAGGAGCTGCAAAACCACGTGAAAAAGGAAACCGCGCCCTACAAGTACCCGCGCGTCATCGACTTCGTGGACGAACTGCCCAAGACCATCAGCGGCAAGATCAAGCGGGCCGAGATCCGCGCCCGCGATGCGAATAGGGAGATATAGAGAGAAAAGATGCCTCCGGCGGCCGGGGGGAAACTTTTTGAAAAAAGTTTCCCCCTGGACCCCTTTCAAAAACTTTCAAAGGGGTGACGGAGAATTTTTCAAAGTGAGATCAGAGAAACTGGAAAATGAGCAAGACTGACCTGCTGTGGCTTGTGGTCGCAGGCGTCGGCGTTGTCTTGACCGTGCTTTTTTTCTGCTCCCGCCTGACAAGCCCAGCCAGCACAACGGCTGCAAATAGGTTCCCCTTAAAGAGTGGGACCTCTCTCTCGCGTTCGCCTTCCGCAATCTTTTTCTTTGTGAAATTGGTAGAGATAACGAAGTGTTATCGTTAAAAGTCTTTGGAAAGGGGGCCCGGGGGGAGAACCTTTCGGAAGACAAGGTTTCCCCCCGGTTACGCCCTATAGCATCCTGACAAGGCGCGGGTTGGGGTGGAAGGCCCGGCCGGTCTTGGCCAGATCGGTTCCGCCCACGCGCACGATGTCGGCCGTGGCGGCGTAGGATTTGAACAGCCCGCCGATACCGAGCGACGCGAAGAGCCTTGGGTGCTCGCGCCGGGCCGCCGCGAAGGCCGCCACCTTCTCCAGGTTTCCGAACCCGCTCGAAAGCACGATATCCACCTTGTCGTGGCCGGCCGCGTCGAGCGCCCGCCGCACGGCCAGGGCGCTGGCCACGGTCACGCCGGTGCCGGTCTGATATGTGCGCCCGTCGAAGGCCATGCCCCCCTGGCCGATGGATTCCCCGGCCGTGTCCAGGCGCACGGCGTCGAGGTGTCCGTCAAGGGCTTCGGCCGTGTCCAGCGAGTCGTCGATCTCGTGGTTGAAGGTGTCGACCAGGGCGATGCGCGGACAGGAGCGTTCGATGTGCCGGTCGAAGGCGATGGTGGCCTCGCGCGTGGCGTGCTCGCGGCCGACCCGGGAGGCAAAGGCCAGGACCAGCGCGTGGGGAATGGTGCCGACGCCCTGGGACAGGCCGGCGGCCCGGGCTCCGGCGTCCGTGGCGCAGGAATCGAACCCCGCCCCCACGGCGGCCTGGCAAAACGCTTCCTCCCGCGACCAGTGCCAGTGCCGCGCGCCGAAATACATCAGCGGCGTGTCCGGCAGCAGCTCGCGGATGGCGGCGGCCTTGGCCGCGACCTCCCGCGTCGTGGGCTCGGGCAGGCCGCAGGCAAGCGTTGTGGCGGCGCTGACGATGCCGAGATAGAGCGTTTCCAGCTCGATGAAATCCAAAAGCGGCCCGGTAATGTGCATGACCGGCTCGAGGGGCGAAAAATCCGCGCCCTCGGGCAGGGCGAGGATTTCCCCGCCATGGTCGGCCAGGGGCGAAAAGGCCCGAAACACGGCCACGGCTTCGTCTATGCCGGCGAACTTCCCCGGTCCGTCCCGGAAAAACACCTGCATGGTCGCGATGGGGTTGAGGCCTTCGGCCTCCAGGATCTGCCGGGAGCGGAGGAAGTATTTGTCCGCATAGGGCCGCGGATTTTCGGGCAGTTTGTACATAATTATTTATTTTATCCTTAAATCGCGGGAGGTTCAAGAGCGTAGCGACCGCTTTGGTCGCTTTTCTTTCTTTTCGTGACCAATGGAGCGTGGACGACGCCGGTCGCGGCCGCTTCTGAACCGGGGCAGCCAGCGCATGGCCACGAGCGCCGCCAAAAGCAGCAGCAGATAGAGGAGATGCGGCAGGTCAAAACGGTCCATGACGCCTCCGGGAACGGTCAGCCGGCGGTCACCACGGGCAGTTCGGCCCAGTCGGTGGTGTAGCGCGGGGAGCGCATGTTCTGGCGCATGGCCCAGGACTGCCCCGTGACCGAGGCTCCCTGGGCGGCGCAGCGCAGCGTGTCGCGGCCCCATTTGGCGTTTATGGCGTCCAGGGTGGCCATGAGCCGGGCATCGCGGGCCGCGTTTGCCGGCTCGGGATCGAGCAGGGAAAGCTGGCGGCCGGATTCGGGCTCGAGGCCGGTGAGGATCACCCCGGCCTTCTTGTAGCGCTGGCCGGGGCGGAAGATGCCGGCCAGGGCGGCTTGGGCCAGGGCGATGAGCGTTGCGGTGTGGGCCGTGGGCGATTGGGGCGCGGCGGCGGCGATGTCGGAAGAGGGCGGGCGTCCCGAGGCGTCGGCATAGGTTCGGACGTAGACTTCGAGCCCCCCGGCCACGAGCCGTTTCGCCCGCAGTCTGGCCGCCGCCCGGGCGATGTAGTCGGCCACGGCCTCAGAGAGCGGCTCCAGGGTCGTCACCGCCTTGCCGAAGGAGCGCGAGGACATGAGCGTGCGCGGCGGCGGCGGGGCCTTTTCCAGGTCGATGCAGGAAAAGCCGCGCAGTTCGAGCAGCGTGTGCACGCCCTGCACGGTCATGTGCCGGCGCACGAACACCTGGGGCAGGTCGCGGAACTGGAGGGCGTTGGCCACGCCGTATTTGGCCAGCTTTTCGCCGTGACGGCGGCCGATCCCCCAGACATCGGCAACCGGCACGCTTTCGAGCAGGGCCTCGGGATCGGGCAGGGCCGAAAAGTCGAGCACCCCGCCGCATGCCGGTCGTTTCTTGGCCGCCCGGTTGGCCAGCTTGGCCAGCGTCTTGGTGGGGCCGATGCCGACGGAAACCGGGATGCCCGTCCAACGGCCGACCGTCTCCTTGATGTGGCGGGCATGGGCGTCCGCGCCGCCGGGAAGCCCGGTCAGGTCCAGGAAGGCCTCGTCGATGGAATAGACCTCCAGGCGCGGGGCCATGCGGGTCAGCACGCTCATGACCCGGGCCGACATGTCGCCGTAAAGGGCGTAGTTCGAGGAAAAAACCGTCACTCCCCGGCGGGCGAAAAGGTCCCGGCACTTGAAGGCCGGCGCGCCCATGGGCACCCCCGCCGCCTTGGCCTCGGCCGAGCGGGCGATGACGCAGCCGTCGTTGTTGGAAAGCACCACGATGGGTTTGCCCTGGAGCGACGGTGCGAAGACCCGCTCGCAGGAGGCGTAGAAGTTGTTGCAGTCGACCAGGGCGAAAACCGTGGACATGGCGGGCGTTACGCCTTGTGGATGATGTAGGTGACCACGCCCCAGACCTCGAAGGACGCCTCGGGACCGACGGCCACCGGCGCATAGTCGGGGTTTTCGGGCACAAGCAGTACCTGGCCGTTTTTGCGCCGCAGCCGCTTGACCGTCAGCTCGCCGTCGAGGGCGGCGATGACGATATGCCCGTCGCGGGGTTCCACGGCCCGGTCCACCACCAGGATGTCGCCGGACGCCACCCCGGCGTCGCGCATGGAGTCGCCGTCCACGCGCACGAAAAAGGTGGCCGCCGGATGGCGCACCAGTTGCTCGTTGAGATCGAGCTTTTTGTCGATGTAGTCCTCGGCCGGCGACGGAAACCCCGCTTGGACCGTGGACAGGTAGAGCGGCAGCCCCAGTTCCGCGCGCCGCTCGAATCCGAATATTGCAAGTTTCACTTGTGTGCCTCCGGCGGCCAGGGGAGGCTCCGCCTCCCCTGGACCCCACCGCCGGGGTGCAACCATCCCCCCCGGATCCCCCATAAAGTTTTGAGAGGGGGGCTTGCCGTTTGCCACCCTAAAAGAGTGCTCATTTCCTGTCCATTCCCATCGCGGCGCTTCGCCGCTGGCGCGGTTGTCGCCGCAATCGTGTCCGGCGTCGAGGCGCGAAGCGTCTCGTGTCGCCGGGCCGATTGCGGCAACAAACATCCCTCGTCCCGTCATCTCCCGACTTCACCCCCGCCCACCATCCCAACCCGGTAAAAGGGGGTCCGGGGGACATCAAGTCCCCCGGCGGAGAGGTGCGGGAGAGGCAGAGCCTCTCCTGCCGGATCTTTCTCCCTCACTACCCCTCCACCAACCGCAACTCCGGGGGCGGCGTGGCCAGAAGCGGGGCCACGTCCTGGCGTTCGGTCAGGAGCGGATCGAGCCAGTCCCGGAAAATCTCCGGCGGCAGGATGAGCGGCATGCGGTCGTGGATGGCGGCCATGGCTGAGGCGGCGGGCCGGGTGAGGATGGCCACGGTGTCGCGGGCCTCTCCTTCCGGGGTGAGGGTGCGTTCGTAGATGCCGGCCAGGGCCATGACGGGCCTTTCGGGCAGGGTGACGAAAAAGCGGGTTTTGCCGCCGCCCGGGTCCTTGCGCCATTCGTAGAAGCCCTGGGCCGGCAGCAGGCAGCGACGGTAGCGGATGGCGCCCCGGAAGGAGGGCTTGTCCAGGGCGGTTTCGGCCCGGGCGTTGATCATGGGACGCAGGGGCCGCTCGGATGTGGCGAAGGAGGGGAGAAATCCCCAACGAAAGAGGCCAGCCATGTGCCGTCCGGTTTGCCGGGCGGCGAAGACGGCCTCGACGAGTTCGCCGGGGGAGATTTCCGGCCGGTCCGGGATGTTTTGGGGCATGTCCGGCACGCCCATGGCTTCGGCCACCAGGCGGCGCGGCACGGCCAGGGCGAATCTGCCGCACATGGCGTGTCCTCCTTATGCGTGGGGCGCGATCATGGCAGGCCGGCTCAGGGCTGGCAAGGCGGGGGAGGAAGCGATGAACCGGCCCGGCTTTTGCTAGGATTGGGCGGTAAAAACCGACCAATGAGCAGTGCAATGCGTCAACTCGCCGCAAATACGTATGATTTTCGGCTACCTGAACAGGTCGTCGGAATAGCGGAACGCCATTTTGTAACAAAGTCAAACGCCGCATGACCGCATTGCCCCCGCCGCCGCCGCTCGATCCGGGAAGCGAATTCCAGCCTATTCCGCTGACGCATCTTTTCGGCCACGCCGCCGGGGACTTCGAAATCTATCTGCGCCATGGCGACACCCACACCCTTTTCGCCCGCAGCGGCGAGACGATCACCCGGGAGCGGCGCGGGCTTCTGGCGGAATACGGCGTGTCGGTGGTCTATATCCACCAGGAGGAGCGGGCGCGTTACCGGGGCTATATGCGGCGGCACCTGGGCGAGGCGCTGTTGTCCCCGGAGATGGCCACCCGGCACAAGGCGGGGGTTTTCTATCACAACTGCTGCGACATTGTCCGGGATCTGCTGCACACGCGGCTGCCCCAGGGCCTTTCCGAACGGCACGGCCGGCTGTTCGGGGCCTATGTGCGCGATTGCGTGAATTTCCTGGCCACCGAGGCGGGGCTTGCCCGCATCGGGGCGCTCATGTCCCACGACTATGACGTCTACAGCCATGGGGTGCATGTCTTTGCCTACACCGTGTTCCTGCTCGGCTCCCTGGGCCTGCCCAAGCCGGCGCTGATCCAGGCCGGGGTGGGGGCGCTTTTGCACGACAGCGGCAAGGAAGGGGTGGATGTCTCCATCCTGCGCAAGCCCGGCCGCCTGACGCCCGAGGAATTCCTGGCCGTCCGGGAGCACCCCGCCCTCGGCGTGCGCTATTGCCGGCCGCTTTCCCTGTCGCGCCTGGCCCGGGAGTGCATCCTCATGCACCACGAGAAGATGGACGGCCGGGGCTATCCCGGCGGCCGTTCGGGCGAGGCCGTGCCGCTGCACGCCAGGGCCGTGTCCCTGGCCGACGTCTACGACGCGCTGACTTCCAGGCGCGTCTACGCCGATGCGGTGCGTCCGTTCGAGGCGCTTTCCATCATGCGCCACGAGATGACCGGCTCTTTCGACCTCGATCTCTACAAACGCTTCGTCATGTTGTTAAGCGGCGCGTCCTTGTTGTGACGGGGCGGGTGCTTGCGGCCGGGTCGGGGATCGCGTAGCCGGTGAGACAGGGAGGATTCGCATGGTCAATCCGCCGCTCAACGCCACCATCGCCTCGTCGCATTCGGACAATCGCTTCCATATCCTGCTGGCCGCCCTGTTGGCCCAGATTCTGGCTTCGCCGTTTCTGACGGGCGCGGGCACGGACGTGTTCCAGGATGTGTTCTTTCTGCTTCTGCTGATCGCCTCCGTTCATGGCGTACGCCATAGCCGGCTCTATCCCGTCATTTTCGCGCTAACGATCGCCAGCGTCTTGAGCGTGCTGGCAAAGCACCTCATCGGGGGCGTTTTTTGGGATGTGGCCTGCGACGCGTTGGGCGCGGCGGTGGTCCTTTTGGCGGGCGTGGCGCTGTCGCTGTATCTGGCCCGGCAGCGGCGGGTCAATCTGGACACCGTGCTGGGCGGGCTTTGCGTCTATCTTTTCATGGGAGCCATGTGGTTTCTGCTCTACGGCCTTGTGAACAGGCTCATTCCCGACGCGTTCGCCTTTACGGTGCACCACGGTCCGCTGACGCCGGAGATGACCGACCGCCTGCTTTTTTTCTTCAGCTACGTGACGCTGATGACCATCGGCTACGGCGACATCGTGCCGCTTTCCCCGGTGGCCCAGGTCATCGCGGTCCTGGAGGGGCTGCTCGGGCAGTTCTACCTGGTCTTTTTCATGGCCCGGCTGGTGGGCCTGCACGTGGCGGCCAAGCAGGGCGATCCCGAGTAGTTTTCGCGCGCCAGACGTTCGCACAGGCCGAAAGCGCGCACGAGCCCGGCCACGGCCGGCGGCACCAGGGCTTCCCATGGGTCTCCTTGGGCTATGAGCCGCCGCACGTCCGTGCCGGAAATGCCCTTGTCATTTTGGGCCACTTCCCACAGCACCTCGATGCGCAGTCCCCTTTCCTGAAAATAGGCGCGCTTGCGCCGTCCCCAATCGTCGTAGATGGTCAGGAAGAAGACCGCGTCGATGGGCACGTAGAAACGGTAGAGTTCCGGAAAGCTGACGGGGAAGGGCACCACCGTGAAATCGGCCGGGTTTGTGCCCGCCTCGGTCAGGGCGGCCCGGACCATGGCCTGGCGCTCGAAATAGGTCAGGGGGTTGGCGGCCGGGGACGAGCGTTTGGCGTCGGCGGCTTCGCTTCGGGTGTGGGACGGGTCGGGGTTGGTGATGCCGACCACCAGATGGCGGCAGCGCTCGCGTCCGGCGAGCAGGTAGCGCAGGTGGTCGTTGTGGAGCACCTGGAAACGGCCGTGAATGACGCCGACGGGATGGGGGGTGCTCATGGCTTCTCCAGGCGCATGGGGGTGACCGGCCCGGGATAGCAGGCCGGCGGCCGGGGCGTGTCGCGGATGCCGGCCAGTCGCGCCCGTTCCAGGCCGTTTAAAATCAGATAGGGCAGTTCGCGCCCGCGCACGCAGCCGAGGCAGCCGCCGGCGGCCGCGATCTCGTCGAAACGCGTCACCGCGTCCACCCGCTGCCCCTGGCCGTGAAATGTCAGCGGCACGGGCTCGCCGCCGTGGATGAGCGGGCCGCAGGAGGGCGTGGAATGGTCGGCCGTGACCACGAACAGGATGTCGGGGTCGCCAAGCAGCGGTCCGGCCGCCCGGCCGATGGCCGCGTCCAGGGCCTCGATGACCGCCCGCTTGGCCCGCGGGTCCTTGGTGTGCGCGGCCACGTCCGGGGCCTTGGTGTGGACGTGGATAAATCCGTAGTCCGCCGCCGCCCTGGCCGCCAGGGTGAGGCGCTTTTCCAGGTCGGCCCCGGGATCGGCGGTGTCGGGCGTGGCCAGGAAATCGAAGCCGATGGCCCGGGCCAGTCCGGCGAAAAGCGTGCCCGAGGTGATGGAAAGGGGGCGCAGGCCGAAACGTTCGGCAAAGGGTGGCAGGTCGCGCCTGCGTCCGGCCCGCTGGGTGACCAGGGCGTTTACGGGCGTCAGCCCGGCCGCCCGGCGCGCGCGGTTGACGGGATGGTCGCCGAGCACGCGCCAGGCATGGAGCAGATAGGCCTTCAGCGCCCGGGCGGTATGCGCCGCCGCCGCGTCCGCGCCGGCCATGGGCTCGGGCTCGGGCACGAACAGCCCGTCCACCATGGGGTTGGTGTCCGTCACCTCGGGGCTGACGTCGCCGTCCATGGTCAACACGCCGAAAAGCCCTCTGTCCCGGTGCAGGCGCACGGTAATCCCCTCGAAGGAAAATGCGGCCACGGCGGCGAACAGCGCGTCCGCCTCGTCCGGGGAAGGCTTTTCGGGCTTGTCGCGGAAAAGACGCAGGCAACCGTTTTCCGCCCGCGCGTTGCAGAAATGGGTCAGCAGGTAGACCGTGTCCGGCTCCGGAGAAAGCCCCAGGCCCAAAGCCTCCAGGTAGCCCCGGCCGGGGAATTCCTCGGGCGCATAGCCGAACATGGCGAAATGGGCGTTCTCGCTGGGCAGGGCCTGGCCGAGAAAGCCGGCGTGGTAGAGGCCGTTGGCCCCGGACGCGGCGATGCGGTCGAGATGCGGCGTGGCCGCCGCCTCGAGCGGGGTGCGGCCGCCAAGGACGGCATGGGAACGGTCGCCCAGGCCGTCGAGGACCACGAGCACGCAACAGCGGGGCATCAGCGGCCGCGCCTTCGGTCGTATCGGCGCATATGATGAAAAAGCGGTTTGTGCATCGGGATTACCACTTTGCCTTTTTCCGACCGGGGCCGCAAGGTAGGGTATGCTTTTCGACCTGCATGTGCACACCGACCTTTCGCCGTGCAGCCGGCTGCCGGTTGCGGCGATCCTGGCCAACGCCCGGCGGCGCGGCCTCGACGGGGTGTGTCTGACCGACCACGACACCATGGACGCCGGCCGCCTTGTGCGCGAAGGCGTGCAGGATGACGGGCTGTGCGTGATCATCGGCATGGAGTATGCCACGCCCGAAGGGGACATCCTGCTTTTCGGGCCGTTCGAGGGGCTGCGTCCCGGGCTTTCGGCCCGCGAGGTCCTGTCCATGGCCCCGGCGGTTGGCGGCGTGGCCGTGGCCGCCCATCCCTTCCGTTCCTGGCGTCCGGCCGGGCCGGGGATTTTGCGCCATGAGCGTCTGCTCGCCGTGGAGGTGGAAAACGGTCGCAACCGGCCCGAGGAAAATCTGGCCGCCCGCCGTTTCGTCGCCAACAGGGGCTTGCTCGCGGTTTGCGGTTCCGACGCCCACAGCCTGGAGGAACTCGGCCGCGTGCCGCTCAGGATCGAGGCCGCGATACGCTCTCGGGCCGATTTCGTGGCCGCGCTTTTGGCCGGAAACTGCCGTTTGGCCGGGGATTTGCCCCATTGCGGGGCTGGCGCTTCCCCCAGGGGGCGGCGGGATCGGCCCGGGGGGGCGGCGTGCATGGTCTGAATGCGTTATTTTGACGCTGTTATAGTAGAAAAGCCCATCTCCGGGGAGACCGGAACGCATCGCTCTTGAGAGAAGCGGATATGCCCCTGACATTGGTGGGGAGTCTCGTTTTTTTTAAAATAATGCGCTTGGTCCAATACCGCCTTACGTCACCGCAACCTGTTCCTATTATTCCCCAAATCTCCCTTTGTTGCAGTCTCCGGCTCCGCGTTTCTCGCGCTTCGAAAACGCATCATAGTTTTTTTTGCCTAGGCCTTAAGGGATTGGCTCTCGTGACCGCTTGTCAGGCCTCGATTTTACGTGATGCAATCCCAGCGGCTTTCGTTAGAGCAAAAATTATGGATGGTGTGATGGTTATTTGCGGGACTGCACATTTTTTGCTATAATCGTTTTAATTTTGATTTTTATGTTCAATGCGACAAAGGGAAAAATGATGGGAAAAGTCAAGAATATTATTATAGCGGACGACGAAGCGGAATGCAGGGAGGAATTCACTTCAAGACCTGAGCATTTTAAGGTTCTTGAAGTTGATAATGCGAATAATCTTGTAGATGAACTCAAGAAGCTGTTTGCACTAAATCAAAGTCCAGACCTTGTGCTGCTTGATATTTGGCGGCCTGCTGACCGCATACCACCTGATCAGGCGGAGCGTGAGGCCCGTGCCAAGGAAAGTTTACAGGATTTGACCGACCAATTGGAACGGACACGCAGTATTGTTCAGAAGGCATGGATTCCACGAGGCTTTCATATCCTCAGTGAAATCCGTAAAGAGTGGCCTGATCCAACGGAATTGCCAGTCGCTCTGTATTCCAAACGCGGCTACTTTTTAGCTACTCCTGAGCAATTGGAGCAGGTTGAGACCCAAAATGCCCATTGGATTCTTAAGAATGACGAGAATGAGTTTTTCGAGTATGTGCAAGATCGTATCGATCGTCTTGTCGGTATTTATGAAGAAAACCGGAAGACGAAAGGACAGATCTTCAAGATGCGCATTGTTTCAGTTTTAGCTATTTTTATATCAATTACTGTCCTGGCAATTTTTATTGGCCAGCATCTTATTGGAGCGAATTCTTTTCCAGAAACAGTTGCATCCTGTATTCTGAGCGTCATTTTGACATATGGCCTTGACCGTCTCCTCTTGCGCTGAACCGTAAGGGAGAAAGACGGAGCGGATGGACTGGAGGGCAAATCCGTTCGACAACGCGGAGGCTTCTTCTCCGGACGTCTGCCGCCTTTTTTAAAACGACGACAAAATTCCCACCACCGTCCCGGTCATGAGCGAGGCCAGGACGCCGGCTACCAGCGCCTTGCCGCCAAGAGCCGTGATCTCGTGCTTGCGCGAAGGGCAAAGCGAGGTGAGCCCGGCGAGCAGGATGCCCACGCTGCCGAAGTTGGCGAAGCTGCACATGGCGTAGGTCAGAATCAGCCGGCTGTGCCCGGAAAGCGCTCCGGCCGGTAGCTTGGCCATGTCGATGAAGGCGATGAATTCGTTGAGCACGATCTTGGTGCCGAGCAGCGTACCGGCCGTCGAGGCTTCGGCCCAGGGCACGCCGAGCAGCCAGGCCACCGGGGACAGCGCGAAGCCGAGCATGCGCTCGAGGGTCAGCGGCGCGCCGGCCACCTCCGGAAAGACGGCCAACACGATGTTGGCCAGTTTGACCAGGGCCACGAACACAAGCAGCGTGGCCACGATGCTCCAGAAAAGCTTCAGTCCGTCGGCCGTGCCCGAAACGACGGCGTCCATGCTCCCCGATGCCGACGAGGCGGGCAGTTTGTTGCCGAGCGTCGGCGACTCGCTTTCCGGCAGCATGAGCGCCGCCACCACCAACGCCGCCGGGGCGTGGATGACCGAGGCGGTGAGGATGTGCCCCACGGCGTCGGGAATGACGGACTTGAGCACCGTGGCGTACAGCATGAGCATGGTGCCGGCGATGCAGGACATGCCCGTCGCCATCATGGCGAAAAGCTCGCTTCGGGTCATGCGCTCCATGTAGGGGCGGATGAGAAGCGGCGCTTCGATCATGCCGAGAAAGACGCAGCCAGCCGAGCCCACCCCGAGCACACCGCCGATGCCCATGCTTTTCTCCAACACCAGCGAAAAGGCCCGCACCACTTTGGGCAGGATTTTCCAGTAATAGAGCAGCGCGGTCAGGGCCGCGACGACGATGACCAGGGGCAACGCCTGAAAGCCGAGAATAAACGCCGAAGACTGGTCGGTGACGGCAAAAGGGGCCGGACCGCCGCCCACGTAGCCGAACACGAAGGCCGTGCCGGCGCGCGTGGCCTCGTCCATGGCCGTGACCAGGGCGTTTAGGGCCATGAAAAGGCCGCGCAGGAACGGCGCTTTGAGCATGAAGGCGGCGATGGCCGCCTGCAAACCCAATCCCCCCAGAACCAACCGCCAGGGAATCACCCCCCGACGTTCACTGAGCGCCATGGCGACCAGAACAAGCGCCGCCAGCCCGAGCAGGCTTTGTCCCATGGCAGTATCCTTTTAAGAGGTGAAGAAATGGGGGAAACCTTTCTGGAGAAAGGTTTCCCCCATGCCCCCTTCCAAAGACTTTTAACGGTTACAGCGTATTGTCGCCATTACACCTTAGTCATGGAAAAACTTTAGGAAGGGGAGAGCGCGAGAGGGGAGAACCCTTTTCAAAGGGTTTCCCCTCTCGCATCCTCTTCCCTCTTCTCCACCTTAAAACATACTCCACAGCATGCGGGTGGCCATGGCCAGGAGGAACAGGGCGAAGACGCGTTTGAGCGTTCCCACGGGCAGGGCGTGGGCGAGTTTGGCCCCGTATTTGGCCGTCAGCATGCTGGTGGCCACGATGCCGATTAGGGCCGGCAGGTAGATGTAGCCGATGCTCATGCCCGGCAGGTCGGCCTTGCCCAGGCCGTTGGCGATATAGCCGATGACGCCGGCGGCGGCAATGGGGAAACCGATGGCCGAGGCCGTGCCCACGGCCACGTGGATGGGGATGTTGCACCAGGTCATAAACGGCACGGTGATGGTGCCGCCGCCGATGCCGACCATGTTGGAGATGAGTCCTACGCCGCCGCCTGTCGTGAACATGCCGGCCGTGCCCGGAATGTGGCGCGAGGGTTTGGGCTTGATGTTGAGGATCATCTGGATCGAGACGTAGTACAGGAAGACGACGAAAAAGCCTTTGAGGAACTTGGTGGACAGCTGGGCGGCCACCCAGGCGCCCAGAAACGAGCCGATGAGGATGCCGGGGGTGATGCTCTTGAAAATGTCCCAACGCACCGCGCCGCGCTTGTCGTGGGCGCGGAAGCTGGCCACGGAGGTGAAGACGATGGTGGCCAGCGACGTGCCGAGCGCCATCTGCATGATGTGCTCGGAAGGCAGTCCTTGGGCGGTGAACAGAAAATACAGGGCCGGAACGACGACGATGCCTCCGCCCACCCCGAGCAGGCCGGCGATGATGCCGGCGGCGCAACCGAACGCGAGATAGGCGAGCCAGAACGAAAGGGACGGCATGGCGAAACTCCTTGCGGGTACTGATAGGGCTGGAGTTGCCTGTAACGAGAAAAGTCGGGAAAGAAAAGAAGTTGCGTTATATTTTGGCGGGAAGCGCCGCGTCCAGGTCCGCCGCGAAGCGGGCTTCCAGGGAGGCGAGGCTTTCCGTGCGGTCGGACTGGCCGGCCAGGGTGCAAAGCCGTGCGAGAAGGGGGTAGTCCCGGACCAGACCGGCCGGAGGCGGGGCGTCGTTCCCGTCCAGGGCCCGGGCCACGTCGGCCAGGGTCACGTCTTGCGGCCGGGCCAGGGGCACGAAGGTGCGGCCGTTGGTCCCGTCGGCCGCGACCGCGAGCCCGGATGCGGCCATGGCCTGCCACAGTCCGGCCACGCTCGGCTCGGGCAGGCCCAGCAGTGTCGCCTGGCGGGTGATGTCCGGGAGCAGCCGGCGTCTGGCGGCGGCGCGCGCGGCCAGCAGAAGCAGGAAAAGGGCCAGGGCGTGGCGGTGGGACTGGACCAGGCCGTCGGCCCGGGACTGGCGCAAAAAAACGCCGTAGCGTTGGGCGGTGTGGCTGATCTGGGCTCCGAGCAGCACGATGGCCCAGCTGATGTAGAGCCACAGCAGGAGCAGGGGGATCTGGGCGAAGCTGCCGTAGATGGCGTTGTAGCCGGCGGCTCCGAACTGGAATTTGATGTAGGCCCACTGCACGAGTTGCCACAGCGTGCCGGCGCAAAACGCTCCGATCAGGGCGCATCGCGGTTTGACCCTGGTGTTGGGCAAAAACTGGTAGAGCACGAAAAAAACCGTCCAGACGATGAGCACCGGGGCCACGGACAACACAATGCGCTCGACGTCCTGGACCAGGGAAAATTCCAGCAGCCGGCGGGTGAGGCTTGCGTCCTGGACCGCGGCCATGGCGCTTACGGCGGCGAAAAGCAGCGGCGGGCAGATGATGATCAACAGCAGATAGCTGGTGAAGCGGGTGACGAAGCCGCGCTTGACGCCGATGTCCCAGGCGGCGTTTATCGCGCCCTCGATGGTGGACACCAGGGACACGGCCGTGACCAGCAACAGCACCGTACCGATGGCTCCGAGGGTCTTGACGTTGGTGTTCTGGATGTAGAGCTGGATCTGCTCCACCACTTCCGCGCGGCCGGCGGTGATGCGCATAAGCAGGTCGTGGACCTGGGGCGAGTCGTAGAAGCCGAGCCCCTTGGCCACGGAAAAGGCCACGGCCAGAAACGGCACGATGGACAGCACCGTGGTGTAGGACAGCGCGGCGGCGAGGCTTAGGCCATGGTTTTTGAGAAACAAATGCAGAACATGAAAAAACGGTCCCAGCCAGGGAGGCAGGGGACTCTGCTCCGGCAGGCGGCCCGATGTGAAAGCCTTGCCGATGGCGGCCGCCAGGGAGGCGGCGCGATGGGAAGCGTCGGAACCGGCCACGGCGACGTTGTGCCGGCCGCCGCGACCCGGAGCGCCTCCGGGTCGCGGGCGCGGCGGAAGCGGCGCTTAGGCGATGCCGTAGCCGCTGATGTGCTTCATGTAGTCGTCGACTTCCTTGGCCAGGTGGTCGAACAGCTTGCTGACGCCCTTGTCCGGCTCGGCGCCGATCTTGCTGAAAATGTTGCCGGCCTTGGCATAGGCTTCCTCGAAATGGCTCTCGTCGAGGCCGCACAAATCCTTGGCTTCCTCCCGGGTCAGGTAGCCCGTATGGGCGAAGTAGGCGCAGACGACGGCGTTGACTTTCTTGACGTGCTCGGTCTTGGTGGACATGCGGGACTCCTTTGATGGGATCGTGGTCGACAGCGGTTTTGCTAAAGCATTTTCCCGGTGCTCGGCAAGCCTTGAGCGGAAAAAACATGGCCGCGCGGATTGTTGTCTGTCGCGCTCAGGTAGTGCCGTGACGGTCGGCCAGCGGTTTGATGTCGATGACCGGGGTGCCGTCGACGGCTTCCAGGGCTTCGACGGTGATCTTTGCGTCGTCGATGGCGGCGATGCGTACCTTGTGCAGTCCGATGGGATTGGGCCGGTCCGGCGAGCGGGTGGAAAAAACGCCGGTCAGGGGACGGGTCTTGTCCCGGCGGGGATGGACCTGCTGGCAGGACCGGTTGGCCAGATGGAACCAGGTGAAAACCAGAATTTCCTGCCCGACCTCGAGGGATTCGGCCGCGGCGCGATAGGCGGGGTCCAGGACCAGTTCGGCCGGGGGGGCGTTTTCGGTTTCGAAGCGCGGGGCCGTGGCCGGGTCGGTGAGCACCGAGCGCACCGTGCCGAGCACGCGAAGGGTCAGGTCCATGGGGAACGCTCCTTTAAGGTTTGTCGGCGAAGCGGACGGAACCGAGATAGATGCCGCCAAGGGCTAGTACCACCCCGCATAGTTCCACCGGACCGGTGGCTTTGTCAAAAAAGAGCACGTCCCAGAGATAGGACAGCGTGGGCTGGAGCAGCAGGATGAGTCCGGCCAGGGCGGGGCGCACGCCGGCCAAGCCGCTGGAAATGGCCAGCCAGCCCAGGCATTGGGCCAGGATGCCAAGCGCGACCAGGGACAGGATTGCTTGCGGCCCTGGCAGGGCGAAACTCTCGCCCGTTGCGCCAACGACCGCGACGAGCAGCCCCGCCCCGAGAAAGGACAGCACCGCCATGGTCGCCATGGGGCCGGCCCGGCCCTGGTCGGTGACGGCTTTTTTGAGGGTCAGGATAAAGAGCGCGTAAAAAACCGCCGCCGCCAGACCGTAGCCCACGCCCAGGCGGAAATCGTGCGTTTGGGCGGCGAAATTCCTGCCGACCACAAGGTAGAGTCCGAAAAGGGCTAGCCCCATGGACGCCAGAAACCCTGGCCGGGGCAGACGCCGGCCGGTCACGGCGGCCACGGCCGTCAGGGCGAACACCTGGAAGTTGGCCACCAGCGTGGCCAGCCCCGGTCCCACCCGGGCGATGCTGGCATGCCAGCACAACAGGTCGCACACGAAAAAAACGGCGCAGCCGGCCGCCGGCCAGGACATCGCCCGGCGAAAGGCCGGAAGGTTTTTCGTCGCGGCCAGAAGCGACACGAGCGCCAACCCGCCGATGAGCAGCCGGTAAAACGCGGACACCGAGGTGGCCACCCCGGCCAGCTTGACGAACACGGCGGCGAAACTGATGCACGTCGCTCCGAATAACAAAAGTCCCATGATCTATCCGAAATGATCGAAGCCGTTCATGGCGAACGGCGCGCCGTTGAGCGTATACCCCGGTTTGCCGCCGACCATGCCGATGGGGTGCGCCCCGGGCAGGGCGGCGCGCACCGCCTTCCAGCCCTCGGGCGTGGCGCTGGCCACAAGCGCGTAATCCTCGCCGCCGAAAATCGCCTCTTTCTCCGGTTGCCGGCCATGCCCGGCGGCGTAGGCCGTGACTTCGGGATGGAGCAGGCCCGGCGGCAGGAAAAGATCCGCCCCCATTCCTTGGGGCAGCAAGCGCGGCAGGTCCCGGGCCAGGCCGTCGGAGACGTCCATGCAGGCCGTGATCCCGGGGATATCGGCCAGGATTACCCCTTCGTCCACCCGGGGAATCGGGCGCAGATGGGCGGCCACGGCGGCCGGAAAGCGTTCCCTGGCGCCGATGCCTTCTTTTTCCAACAGCGCCAGCCCCACCCGGGCCAGGCCGATCGCGCCGACGATGAACAAAATATCCCCCGGCTTGGCCGTGCTCCGGGTCAGAAAACGGCCCGACGGCCCGGCCTCCCCCCAGATGGTCACAGTCAGCCCGGTCTTGTCGCCCCGGCTCAAATCGCCGCCCACCAGCGGCAACCCGTATGCCTCCGCCAGCTCCGCCATGCCCGCCAGGACCCCGTTCCAAAAATCCCGGTCGGCGTCGCCGGGGCTCACAAGACCCAGGACGAAGCCCAACGGCCGCGCGCCCATGGCGGCCACGTCGCTTATATTGACGGCCAGCGCCTTGTACCCGATATCACCAGGCGAAAAGTACGAGCGCCGGAAATGCACATCCTCCAAAAAAAGATCCGTGGTGACGCACATCCGGTCGGGACAAGCAATTACGGCCGCGTCATCGCCGCGCGAAAGCGCCACCGACTCCCCGCCACGCGGGAAATGCCGGTCGACCAAAGCCAGGAAATCATCCTCGGAGCGTATATGCGGCATGGTGTGGTGGGTGGGGAAGGGGAAGGAGGAACCGGGGGAGGGGACCCCTTTTTGAAAAAAAGGGGTCCCCTCCCCCGGACCCCCACCCTCCCGAAAAACTTTAAAAGGGTGAAGTGGCAAGGGCCGCGACAGCCGGAGCCAAGAAATATCGACCGATTTCGTTTAAATTGGAAGCTCTTTTAGAAGGGGGCAGGAAGAGGCCTTCTTATTTCGCCCCGAAGGGGCGACGGCGTGGTGGGGACGGCATTTGCCCGGGACGCGCTTGTTGCGAAGCGACATGCACCGTCCCGGCAAATGCCGTCCCCATCTTCCAGCATCGCCTGACCGCGGCAAGCCAAGCTTTCCGCCCGACCAGAGCCGAGAAGGGGGGACCGGGGGGCGCCCCCGCCCCTCGGCGGGGTGCAGGGGCAGCGCCCCTGCCGGGTCCAGGGCAGAGCCCTGGTCTATGGGCGGCTCGACTACGCCAGTTCGCCGAACGTCGCGGCGTAGCGGGCGCGGAAGGCGTCCCAGGTGAAATGGTGTTCCTGGGTGCCGTGTTTTTCCACGGCGTAGGCGGCGGAGACTGATCCGATCTTGGCGGCGTCCACTGGGGATTTGCCCAGGCACAGGCCTTTGATGAATCCGGCCCGGAAGGCGTCGCCCGCGCCGGTCGGGTCCTGGACATCGGCGACGGGGCAGGGGGCGATGTTGTCTTCCCGCGCGCCCTGGCGGATGGTGGAGCCGTTTTCGCCGAGGGTGGTGATGACGGTCTTGGCCCGGCCGACGATTTCGGCCAGGGTGAGTTTGGTGGTGTTTTCGATCAGTTGCAGCTCGTAGTCGTTGCTGACGAGGTAGTCGGCGCCGGTGAGCATTTCGGTGAGCTGTTCGCCGGACAGGGCGGTGATGTTCTGGCCGGGGTCGACGATGACGGGGATGCCCTTGGCTTTGCAGATGCGGGGGTATTCCTGCATGTCGTCCAGGTTGCCGGGGGCGGCGATGGCGATGGTGTCGGCCGGGTCGCAGTCGGCAACGGGGTACTGGGCGCCGTATTTCATGGCCCCGGGGTTGAAGCCGGTGATCTGATTGTCGGAGCGGTCGGTGGTGATGTAGGCCCCGGCGGTGAACTCGCTGCCGATGCGGCGGATGCCTTGCAGGGAGAGGCCGCAGTGGCGCAGCCAGGCTTCGTAGGCGGCGAAGTCCTTGCCGGCGGCGGCCACGATGGTCGGCTCCTCGCCGAGGAGTTTCAGGCAATAGGCGATGTTGCCGGCCGTGCCGCCGAATTTTTCCTCCAGCCCGTCGACCAGGAAGCAGACGTTGAGGATATGGATCTTGTCGGGCAGGATATGTTCGGCGAAGCTGCCGGGAAAGCTCATGATGCGGTCATAGGCCAGGGAGCCCGAAACGAGGATGCGCATGGGCGGGGTTCTCCTTTATGCGATTGGGGCGGTTTCGTCGTCGATCCAGTGCAGAAAATCCGGCAGCCCGGAGACGATGGGCACGACCACCGCGCAGGGGACTTCGTAGTCGTGCAACTCCTTGACCCGGGCGGTGAGGGCGTCGGCCAGATCGGACCGGGTCTTGGCGATGAGCACGGTTTCCTCGGCGGTTTCGATGGCGCCCTTCCAATGGTAGATCGAGCGCATGCCGGGCAGGATGTTGGCGCAGGCGGCGAGGCGCTCGGTGACCAGGGCGCGGCCGATGGATTCGGCGGCCTCGGGCGACGGGGCGGTGATGTAGACCATTACGGCGGACATGGCGTTCTCCAGGCCGGCTGGCGGTGTTACGACATTCGGATTGATGCCTTACACGAGGGGCCAGGCGTTTGCAAAGGCGGGGGCTTGGCCGGCGGAATCGGGGATGCGGCATTGGCGGGAGGACGAAGCGTGCGCACGGGAACGGGGCGGGGGACGGCATGAAGCGGCGGGAACTTTTTTTGGCCATGCATCAGGCCATGTTGGAGGCGCTCGGCCCCAGCGGCTGGTGGCCGGCGGATTCGGCCTTCGAGATGGCGGTTGGCGCGATTTTGACCCAGAACACCAATTGGGCCAACGTGGCGCGCGCCATCGACAATCTGAAGGCCGCGGGCCGGTTTTCGGCCGAGGCGCTTTACGCCCTGCCGGTGGAAGAGCTGGCGGAGCTGATACGGCCGGCGGGGTATTTCCGGGTCAAGGCGGCCCGGCTGCGAAACCTTCTGGCACTTATCGTGCATGAACTTGGCGGCGACATCACGGCCCTGGCCGACGGCGGTCTCGACGCGGCCCGGGAGCGGCTGCTCGCGGTCAAGGGCGTGGGGCCGGAGACGGCGGACAGCATCCTGCTTTACGGTCTTTCGCTGCCGAGCTTCGTGGTGGACGCCTACACGGCGCGGATCTGCAACCGGCACGCCCTGGCCCCGGAAGACGCGGGGTACGAGGAATTGCGGGAGCTTTTCATGGACGCCCTGCCCGAGGATACGGCTTTGTACAATGAATTCCACGCCCTGCTCGTGCGCGTGGGCAACGGCTGGTGCCGGCCGCGCGCGCCGCGTTGCGACAGTTGTCCATTGGGGCCGTTTCTGCCATGAAGTGGCCCATCCTAGTGGTTGCTGTCGTCACTTTTTTGACGACGGCGGGAGGGGCCGTGGCCCGGGAGCCGGCCCGGTCCCATGCCGGCCGGCAGGATGCGGCCCGGGAGACCGTCTCCCGACGTCAGGCCGCGCTTCTGGCCGCGCTGTGGCCCGGCCGGGTGGCCGTTTTGTCCGGGGAGCCCGGAGCCGTCGGGGATTGGGCCGAGGCCGACCGCCTTTATGTATGGATGCGGGCGCTGGTGCGGGGTGCCGGGCTGCCCGGCGTGGACGGTGTCCCGGTCGCCTTGCCGCCGGAACTCCTCGCGCCGCCGAGGACGTCCGCAACGTTGCCCCCGGCGCGCGCCGCGAATGCGACTTTGGCCGATGCGCCGGTGAAAGCGGAGGACGTCCCGGATGTCTTCGCGCCGCCGGCGGAAGGTTTTTCCTGGCCGGCGACAGGCCCCGTGGCCGCCGCCTTCGCTCCGGCGGACAATCCGCCGCGCCAGGGGCTCGTGCTGGCCGTGCCCGAAGGCACGCCGGTGACCGCCGCCGCCGCCGGGCGGGTGGTCTTCACCGGAGCGCTTATGGGCCTTGGTCGGGTGTTGATTCTCTCCCACGGCGGGCGCCGCCACACCGTGTACGCCTGTTTGGGGCGTCTCGACGCGGCCGAGGGGGATTTGCTCGAGGGCGGAGCCGTTCTCGGGCAGGCGGGATATTGCGGTCCCATCCGCAAGCCCGGCGTCTATTTCGAATTGCGTTTTCGTGAAAAAGCTCTTAATCCGGCGGAGTGGTTCGCCGTGAGGCGATAAGGGCTTTTCGGACGAGAGAGAGGGAAACGGCCGCGCGGGAAGTAAGTGTCGCGGCCTGTCATGTTTCGTGGAGGAAGGTATGCGTCTTTTGACCAAGGTGTCCTGTTCCCTGATCGTCTGCTTGGTTATCGGCTCCGTTGCCCTGGCCGCCAAGAACGACGAAGACCGCTTCGCCCCGCTCAAGCGCTTCAGCCAGGTCATGGACCTGGTGGAGAACCATTATGTCAAGCCCGTCACCCGCAACGAACTCATCGACGGGGCCATCGTTGGCATGCTCCAACAGCTCGATCCGCACTCCAGCTTTCTGTCCAAGGAAGAGTTCAAGGAGATGCAGGTCAGCACCTCGGGCGAATTCGGCGGCATCGGCATCGAGATCAGCATGGAGAACGGCCGGCTGACCGTCATCTCGCCCATCGACGATACCCCGGCCGAAAAAGCCGGCCTCAAGGCCGGCGACGTGATCCTGGAAATCGAGGGCCAGCCCACCCAGGACATGACGCTGATCGACGCGGTGCAGAAGATTCGCGGCCCCAAAGGCAAGCCCGTGTCCCTGACCGTCATCCACAAGGACCAGCAAAAGCCTTTCAAAGTGAAGGTGGTGCGCGACACCATCCCGATCATCAGCGTGAAAAGCAATGAAGTGGAGCCCGGTTACCTCTATATCCGCCTGACCCGCTTCAACGAAAACACCACGGCCGAACTCAACCAGGCCCTGGCCGACTACAGGAAGGGCGGCAAGCAGCTCAAGGGCGTCATCCTCGACCTGCGCAACAACCCCGGCGGGCTGCTCGAACAGGCCGTCAACGTCGCGGACGTCTTCCTGCCCTCGGGCCAGATCGTGTCCATCAAGGGCAAGAACCCGGATCAGGAAAAGGTGTTCAGCGCCAAGGGCGACGGCGCCGACCTCGCCTCGCCGCTCGTCGTGCTCATCAACTCCGGCTCGGCCTCGGCCTCGGAAATCGTGGCCGGCGCGCTCAAGGATCACAAAAGGGCCCTGCTCGTGGGCGAAAAGAGCTTCGGCAAGGGCTCGGTGCAGACCGTCATTCCGCTCTCCGACGGCTCGGGCATCAAGCTGACCACGGCCCTGTACTACACGCCCAACGGCCGTTCCATACAGGCCGAGGGCATCGAACCCGACTTCATGGTGCCGCTCCAGGACAACGGCGCGGACGGCGACAAACTGGCCGCCAACCACCAGTTTCGGGAACGCGATTTGTCCCGCCACCTGGTGAACAAGCGTAAGAAAAAGTCCGAATCCGACGATCCCAAGCAGAAGCTGCTCGATCAGCTCGCCCGGGACAATCAGCTCAAGCTCGCTTTGGAATTGGTGAAGTATTTCCCGATCAAGACCTACAAGCCCTAGTACGCGCAAGCGGAAATCGGCTTCCATGAAACCCGCCAAGGGGCCGGGGAAGTCTCCGGCGCGCGCCAAGGCCGGGGGGAAACGCAAGGTCGTTCTCCCCGGCCGGCCTTATATTGCGGTCATCGCCGGACTGGTGCTGGCCATCTCCCTTGGTGTGCTGGCCATGCTCCTTTTCGGACCGTTCCCGCCGCTGCCGCTCGACCATGTCGTCCGAAACGCCAAGGCCGGACATGTCCGCCAGCCGGTCGCCGCCACCGTAAAGCCGCGCCATCCGTCCAAACCGCCCCATGAGGCCCGGGCCGTGGCCCATGACGCCCAGCCCGCCGCGCTGCCCTTCGAGGAACATTTGCCCAGCACGGAAACGCCTCCCAACGGTTCGCAAGTACGGATCAAGGTCGAGCCGGCCGCACCCGCCGCGCCCCCGTCGCCGCCGGCAGCCGAACCCGCGACGCAATCCCCGCAGCCGGCCGAGGATACCGCCAAAGGGCCGCGTATGGTGGTGGTCATCGACGACATCGGCGACAATCCGGTCATGGCCAGAAGACTCATGGAACTGCCGTTCCCTGTGACCCTGGCCATCCTGCCCAACCGGCCCCATACCCGTTCCCTGGCCGCCGAGATCGCCGCCCACGGCAATGAAACCATCCTGCACCAGCCCATGCAGCCGATCTCCTACCCCCGGGTCAATCCCGGCCCGGGAGCGCTTTTCACCGACATGGACACCCGGCGCATCCAGACCACCCTGTCCGAAAACATCGCCCAACTGCCGCATATCGTCGGCATCAACAACCATATGGGCTCGGCCTTCACCAGCGATCAGGCCGGCATGGACGCCGTCATGCCGGTGCTCAAGGCGCACGGCCTCTTTTTCATGGACTCCGTCACCTCGCCCGCCAGCGCCGCCGCCGAAGCCGCCCGCAAGGCCGGCGTGCACTACTACCGCCGGGCCGTTTTTCTCGACAACGTCCGCAACGTCCGCACCATCCTCGGCCAACTCAAAACCGCTGAACGCCACGCCCTCAAACACGGCCGCGCCATCGCCATCGGCCACCCCTACAACGAAACCTACGAAGCCTTGCTCCTCTGGGCCAAGGAACGCGATCCCCACGTCAGCCTCGTCACCCTGACCGAACTCGGCCCCGAGTTCTAGGCTCGGCATGGTGTGGGATGAGCCTCCGGCGGCCAGGGAGGCTCCGCCTCCCCTGGACCCCACCGCCGGGGGACTTGATGTCCCCCGGACCCCCTTTTACCGGGTTGGGATGGTGGGTGGTGGATGCGTTGGGGAGAGGCGGGGTGCCGTATGTTTGTTGCCGCAATCGGCCCGGCGGCACGAGGCGCTTTGCGCCTCGACGCCGGACGCGATTGCGGCAACAACCGCGCCAGCGGCGAAGCGCCGCATTTCAAGAAAAATATGGGAAGGTTATTCTAAAGTTGTCGCCCCGAAGGGGCGACCGGCGTGGTGGAGGCGGCATTTGCTTGGGACGAGCCTGCCGCGAAGCGGCGGCAGCGTCCCGACAAATGCCGCCTTCATCTTCATCCAGCCCGGCTTCCCGCCAGCCAATGCCATCCCCGCCCAGCCAAAGCCGAGAAGGGGGGCCCAGGGGGCCCGTGGCCCCTCGGCGGGGTGCAGGGGCAGAGCCCCTGCCTGACCTACCTGCCTGCCTGCCTAGTCGTCGCGCAACGATTCCGCCGCCTGTTGGCGGTCGTCGGGCGGCGCGGGCGGGGGCGCGGTGCGGGGGTATTCGCGGCCGAAGAGTTTTCGGTAGAGTTTGCGGCCTTCTTCGAAGCCGGGGCTGCTCTCCAGGGCTTTTTCGACGCACTCCTTGGCGTCCTCGGTATTGCCCATGAAGTAGTAGGCCTTGGACATGTTGAAGTGGATATTCTCGTCGTCCGGGGTGAGGGAGAGGGCTTGCTTGTAGGCGTGCAGGGCGCCGGCGAGGTCGCCGCTTTTGCGCAGCTTGACGCCGAGGGAGTTGAAGGGGTTGGGGGTATTGGGGTCGTATTTGAGGATCTCGATGAAGAGTTCCTTGGTTTGTTCCATGTGGTTGAACTGGGCGTGGATTTCAGCCGCCTTTTGCAGGTAGCGCTTGAATTCGTCCAGCTCTCCCTTCCCCTTGTAGGCGTCGGCCAGGCCCTTGTAGGCTTCGGCGAACAGGTCGTTGATCTTGATGGCTTTCTTGAAGGCGATGATGGCCTGGCCGTATTTTTGGCGCACCAGGCAGCGGCAGCCCATGTCGTAGTATTTCTGGGCCATGTTCTGTTCGGTGATGATTTCCTCGAAGGCTTCGATGGCGTCGTCGAAGTTGCCCATGGCCACCATTTCGCGGGCGTCTTCGATCTGCTGGCGTTCGATTTCGGTGACGCGTTCGACCTGGCAGCCGCGCAGCACGTGTTTGCGGAAGGTTTCCTCGGAGTAGGGGCGCAGGATGTAGCCGGCGCAGCCCACGGCGATGGCGTCGAGGACCTTGTCGCGCTGGCTCTCGGAGGTGACCATGACGATGGGCACGTCCTTGAGGCGCAGGTCGCGGCGGCTGGCGCGGAGAAACTGGGTGCCGTCCATGTCTTCGAGCTGGCTGTCGAGGAGCACGACGTCGGCGCGGTTGGCGGCGAGGAAGGCCAGGGCTTTTTCGCCGGAGGCGAATTGTTCCACGCGCCGGGGGCGAAAGGGGGCCAGGGAGCGCCGGTCGCGTCGGACGTTTTCCTCGTTGCCGCTGACGATGACGACGGTATCGAAGAGGATCGGGGAGAAGTCCATGGCGCCTCCGGTCGTCAGTGGCTGATCGTTTCGCTCGGGGCGAACCGGTCGTGGTAGCGTGTCTTGAAGGCGGTAAGCTCGGGCTGGTCTGGCAGCGCGTCGAAAAGGCCGGCAACGAGGCCGCGGGTGAAGAATTCGCGCCGGGTCCGGGCGAAATTCATGTCGTTGATCCAGCTTAGAAGCAGCAGGGCGAAGTCGTTGGTGGAGCCCATGGCGTAATAGTTTCCTATGCGGCCGGCTGCGATGTCTTCGAGGAAGACGGGATTGTAGACGTCGGGGATGTCGGGCAGCCCCAGAAACACCACGGCGTCTTTTTCCTTCGGGTCCTGAAAATGTTCGAGCATGACCCGGACGATATCGAGCTTGTCGGCATCGCGCACGATGCGGGCCAGGGTCAGGGCGTCGGGATCTCGGCCCGAGGCGACGCGCGCCGGAAGAGCCCGTTTATTGTGGCAGATGATGGCCGTGCGCACAAGGGCTCGGGCTGTTTTATCCAGCGCGGCCAGGGCGTTTTCGCGGGCCAGGGCGACGGTGCCGAGGATGGCGTGGTTGGCGCTGTCGGCGTCGCGGAAGGTATGGTAGCGCCGGTATTGGGGAAAACGGCCGGTGTCGTGCAAAAGACCTGTGATGACGGCCAGTTCGCGCAGCCGTCCGGGCAATTCCAGTTCTTCGGCCTGGGCCTTGGCCTCGTCCATGACGAGGAGGCTATGGACGCGTTTGAGATCCAGGTGGGCGTCGTGGACGGGCGTTCCCAGGCGATGGGCGTCGACAAAGGCTTCGAACCAAGCGCGAATGGCCGCGATCATTGTTCGCGCCGATCCTTGTCCTGGTTGGCGGGGTCTTCCGGATCCGGTTCATCGAATTCCTTGTCGCGCAGGGGGCCGCCGGGGCCGAACAGGTAACGCAGCAGCCAGGCCATGCCGCCGAGGATGACCAGGATGAAGAGCCCCTTGAGGACGACGGAAAAAAAGCCTTCCTCGATGCCGGGACCGAAGGGCCAGGTCTTGTGCCAGCTCGGTTCCACCTTGCTGGCGGCCTGGATTGCCAAGGCGTTCA
Source organism: Solidesulfovibrio fructosivorans JJ] (assembly GCF_000179555.1). Lineage (NCBI taxonomy): Bacteria > Pseudomonadati > Thermodesulfobacteriota > Desulfovibrionia > Desulfovibrionales > Desulfovibrionaceae > Solidesulfovibrio > Solidesulfovibrio fructosivorans. The sequence continues at coordinate 136,527 of NZ_AECZ01000006.1, read as the reverse complement.
AAAAAAACATGCGGTTGCTCCGTGGCGCCGATTGCGCATCGCCAGCGGCTTACGCGGGATCGGGCCATGTTGCAAGACGCCCCGGCAAAGGGACGGGTGCGACGTCGTCCGGCGGCGGGAAGCGCGGGATTTCACGGCCGCCGCATTGCCTTTCTCGTATTTTGCGCTTACAAAAGATCACTAGGCGAATTCGCGGCATTATGGCCGTGTAATCCTCCCGGCATGTTTTCGCGGGCGGTATGGTCGAGGAGGCGGCGATGCGAGTGTTGGTAGTCGAGGACGACTTTACGAGTCGTAAAATCCTCCAGAAGATTCTCGGCCCCTATGGCGAGGTCGACATCGCGGTCAACGGGCTCGAAGCCGTCGAGGCCTTCAGCCAGTCTCTCGATGACGACAATCGTTACGACCTGATCTGCATGGACATCATGATGCCGGAGATGGACGGGCAGGCGGCGCTCAAGACCATTCGCGCCATCGAGCGGGAGCGGGGCATCACCCCGGCCCAGGAAGCCAAGGTCATCATGACCACGGCTCTGGACGATCCCAAGAACGTGGTGGAAGCCTACTACAAGGGCGGGGCCACCTCCTACGTTCCCAAGCCCATCGACAAACACATGCTCCTGCATCTGCTCAAGAACCTCGGCGTGATCGAATAGCGGCGGGCCGCCCTTTCCGGCTGGCGGACGCTTCCCTTTCCTTTCCATTTTTGCCTTCGGGGCGATGGGGATCGTGCACCCGGCGCGGCGATCTATCGATTCGTTGCCTGCGTCGTTGCCGGTGGTTGCGGCTAGGCTCTGTCCGCTAAAGGCAAAACCCCGGCCCGCCAGAAGACGGACCGGGGTTTCGCCTTTGAGGGGCGGGGGGTGCTACACTTCCTTCTTGATCTTGGACCGGGTCATGGAAAGCCCGATGCCGTTGAAGATGTCGAAGATGGCGAAGCCGTACCAGACGGTGTAGAGGAGATAGAAGGCCAGCATCCCCGTGACGAGCGGCATCTTTTCGCCGACGTGCTCGGCCGGGATGCCGTAGAAGTTGTAGGCCGGCTCGATGGCCTTCTGGTTGACGGTGTTGATGACGCTGGCTTCATGGATCAGCTTTTGCTTTTGCAAGGGCTGGATCATGGCGCTAAGAATCGTATACCAGGCCTCCATGACCTTCTTTTCGTCCATGCCGTAGAAGTCCGCCACGGGCTTGCCTTCGTCCTTGTACATATAGTCCGAGTCGGTCAACACCTGCGACAGGATCTTGTGCAGGTTGCCCTTGATCTCATAGAGGTCGCCCTTGGCCTCGCCGGTCGCGCCGACCTTGGCCAGCAGGATATCGGCCGTCTTGGCAATATTGGGGTCCTTGAACTTGACGGTGACGTCAAGCTGCTTGTCCATGACCGTGGCGACTTCCGCCTTGACCTTGGGGATGAAGTACGAGGACCCCTTGGCCAGCTTGTTGAAGAGATCGTCGGAGAATTCCAGCCCGTTTCGACCCTGGCCGAATATGGGCAGGAAAATCACTATGAGAACGCCGATGAAGGAGGCCATCAGGAGAATACCTGTGGTCAGCTTTTTCTTGCTGGCGATCATATCTAGTTCACCTCCTGATGATGCAGATTGGCGAGGTTGGTGACGAACTTGCTGATGACCCAGACCATGAACACGGCCACCACGATCCAGAAGAGGATGTTGCCGACGAACTCGATATTGCCCACCACAGCCTTGGGCCAGTTGATGTAGCCCATTTCCGTGAACTTCTTCGGCAGCGCGGCGATACGGTTGATGAAGCCGGCCAGGATGGTGATGGCGTAAAAACCCCGGATCTGGATGCCCTTGACCACCTTGGTGGTCAGCGCGCCGACCTGGATGCCGAGAAGCGATCCGAGCAGCATGCCGACGGCCAGGGAATAGAACACGTAGCCGTAGATGGCGTACTGGGCGATGGAGCCGACGCCGGCGGTGAAGATGATCTGGAAAATGTCCGTGCCCACGGTGGTCATGGAGGAGACGCCGAAGACGTAGACGAACATGGGGAAGGTGACGAAGCCGCCGCCCATGCCCATCAGGGCGGACAGGATGCCGACGAGCAGGCCGCCCGAGGCCACGATCCAGCCGGAGATGCGCTTGCCGCCGGGCACGAAGTCCTCGTCGAAGGGGATCATGGGGGCGATGTTGAGGTTTTGCAGTTTCGCGCCGATGCTGGTGACGCCAGTGGCCCCGCCGTGGCTGTCGGTGCTGGTGGCCGCCGACGTCTTGCGGCTGGCCCGGATGAAGTCCGTCATGGCGTAGATGCCCAGGAAGCCGAGTATCAGGACGTAAATGATGCTGATGAAGGTATCGGAAAGGAGCGGGTCCTTGTTGTAGAACCATTTGTTGATGGCGCCGCCGACGAAGGTGCCGGAGATCGAGCCGACCAGAAAGGCGATGGCCAGTTTGACCGAGACGTTGCCAAGCTTTTTATGGACCGTGGTGCCCATGATGGCCTTGGCGAAGATGTGGAAGAGGTCGGTGCCGACGGCCAGGATGCCCTTGACGCCGACGGACATGAGCGCCGGGGTGATGATGAAGCCGCCGCCCGCGCCGATGCAGCCGGTGATGAGCCCGGCGGCCAAGCCCACGGCGATGGAGGCCAGAAAGATCGTCGAGGTGTAAAAAGCCGGGGCGTAGGCGTGCTTGCCGCCGAGATAGCCGCCGGCCTCGGCAAAGGAAACCGCGATGATGGGCAGTAACAGGATGGCGAGAATGAGCAGTTTTTTACGATTCTTGATGATGGATGTGGAGACTTCCATATCCCATTGGGCATGAGCGACCGATGCTGCCTTGAGGAACTCAAAGACCTGCCTGCCGAATCCCATTCCTACTTCCTCCGTTTTGAAAGTCCGTGTTCGCGCGCCTTCCGTCGCGCGATACCCCAACCCCGCGACGTGTGCTTCGCTTGTTCCCTAGCCTGCCTTGCCGGGATCGTCCGATCCGGCCCGGGTGGCGAGCACCTCGCGTACGGCGTGCTTGAGGCGCTCGAAATCCCCTTCCTTGCGCACCCGCACCACGCCGTCCTCGTCGCCTTCCTGGCCGGCGAAGACGTGCAGCACCACGGGGAGTTTCGGAAAGAGGCGGGTCAGGCGCGGCACGAGGCTTTCACCGTCGGTGTCGCCGATCTCGGCGTCGAGCACGAGCAGGTCCGCCCGCTCCGGCTCCCGCAGTCGCGCCAGGACTTCGGCGCCGGAGCCCGCCGTAGTGACGGCGTAGCCCTCGCGGCCGAATTCCCGGCGCAGCAGTTCCCGGATGTTGGCGTTTCTCTCGGCTATGACGAGCGAGGCCTGGCAACGTTTCACCGCGTGCTCCCTGACAAGGTTTCGTCGAGGAATCGCAACTCCCGTGCCAAGGCCGGAGATATTGTGTTGAGAAATAATTACTTGAAATAAATGTATCTTTTGAGAAATGCCGACAGGGCCCGCAAGCGTTTCGACGCCCGGGCTGTCAGCAATTTTTACGGCCTGTAAAAGGGAACGGAATCAGGAGCGGCTGTCGCGCACGCGGGATTCGATGCGCAGGCCGTACTTCTCGATCTTGGCGATGAGCGTCGGCCGGGACAGGCCAAGCAGCTTCGACGCCTGGGTGCGGTTGCCGCCCGTGGCCTCGAGGGCCTCGCGGATGACGAGCTGGCCGAAGTGGTCCATGAGCTCCTCGAACAGGCTCTCCCGGCCGGAACCGAGCTGGCGGCGGACGAAATCCGCCAGGGCGTCGCCGGTGGTCAGGGCGGCGAGGTCGCCGTTTCGCAGCGGCTCGCCCGTGGCCTTTTGGACTTCGTCCGGGCCAAGCGGCGCGCCCCGGTTGAAGATGAACGCCTTTTTGACCGTGTTGCCGAGTTCGCGCACGTTGCCCGGCCAGGGATTGGCCGTGAAAAGGGCCATGGCCGCCTCGGACACGCCGGGGTCGGGCTGGCTCATTTCCCGGCCGTAGCGGGCCATGAAATAGCGCACGAGCAGCGGGATGTCGCTCGGGCGTTCGCGAAGCGGCGGCAGGGTGAGGCTGACGACCTTGAGCCTGTAGTAGAGGTCCTCGCGGAATTGCCCCCGGCGCACGGCCTCTTCCAGGTCGCGGTTGGTGGCGGCGATGATGCGCACGTCCACCGGGATGACCTGCCGTCCGCCGAGGCGCTCCACGTTTTGCTCCTGGAGCAGGCGCAGGATCTTGGCCTGGATGGGCAGCGGCATGTCGCCGATCTCGTCCAGGAAGACCGTGCCGTGGTTGGCCTGTTCGATCTTGCCGACCTTGCGGCCGGTGGCTCCGGTGAAGGCGCCTTTTTCGTAGCCGAAGAGTTCGGATTCCAGAAGGGTTTCGGGGATGGCCACACAGTTGATGACCAGGAAGGGTTTGTCGGCCCGCAGCGAGTGCTGGTAGACGGCCCGGGCCACGAGCTCCTTGCCGGTGCCGGATTCGCCGCGGATCAGCACCGTGGCGTCGGTGGGCGCGGCGCGGCCGATGGCCTTGTAGAGTTCCTGCATGGCCGGGCTGCGGCCGATGATGGCGTCGGCGGCCAGGGCCTGCTCGCCTTCCTCGCCAACGGCCACGCGGCTGCGCATGGACCGGCCGGCGGCGATGGCCTTGTCGATGAGCTTTAGAATGTCCGGGATGTCGAAGGGCTTGAGGATGTAGTCGAAGGCCCCCATTTTGGTGGCTTCGATGGCGATGTCCGTGGTGCCGTAGGCGGTCATGATGATGACCGGGAGCCGGGGCTCGATTTCGCGCATGGCGGCGTAGGCCTCGAGCCCGGAGATGCCGGGCATGCGCACGTCCATGATCACGACGTCGGGCGCCTCCTCGCGCACGGCCGCGATGCCGGCCTCTCCCGACGAGGCGGTGCGCACCTCGAAGCCTTCGGCGGCCAGCAGCCGCTCGAAGCTCATCCGCAACTGGTGGTCGTCGTCGACGATCAGGATCTGTGCCACTCGCGCTCCCCTTCGTACGGAAAAACCATGGTGAAGGTCGTTCCCTTTCCTTCCGGGGACTGGACCGTGATCCAGCCGCCGTGTTCCTCGACGATGCGTTTGACGATGGGCAGCCCCAGTCCCGACCCTTCGCCCTTGGTGGTGAAAAACGGCTGGAAGATGTTCTCGACGAGCGCCTGCGGGACGCCCGGCCCGCTGTCCGACACGCGCACGGCCAGGATGCGGCCGTGGGGATCGAGCACGCCCACTTCCTCGCGGATGAGGATCTCGCCGCCCTCGATCATGGCCTCGCAGGCGTTGAGCACGAGGTTGACGAGGGCTTCCTTGAGCTGGTCGGGATCGGCGTTGATCGGGGGCAGGGGGCGTACCCGGTCCACGGTGACGGTGACGTTGTAGGATTCCAGGCGGTGCTTGAGCAGGGTCAGCGTCGTATCGACCACGTCGGAGAGGCTCACGGGCTGGGCGGTGAGCTTGGGCGGCCGGGCGAATTCCAGAAAATTGCGCACGATGGTGTCGATATGCCCGATCTCCTCGGCGATGACCTCGAAATCCTCCTTCTGGGTCGGGTCGAGCTTGAGGCCGCGCTCCAGGGAGAAAAGCCGCATTTTGACCGAGGTGAGCGGATTGCGGATGGTGTGGGCCACGCCGGCGGCGAGGCGTCCGGCCATGGCCAGCTTTTCGGACTGCATGAGGTGGCCCCGGCTTTGCTCCAAATCCAGGTGGGCCTGGTCCACGTCCCTTTCCATGTCGCGGAATTTCTGGCCGATGGCCTTGACCTCGTCGGACAGGCCGGCGGTCGCTTCCTGGCCCCGTTCGCCCCGGGCCAGCCGGCGGATGGGGTCGAGGATCTGGCCGATCAGGACGTAGGCCAGGAAGAGGCCCAGGCCGACGTTTATGACCACGCCGATGACGGCCACGCCCATGACCATGTCGGTGCGCTCCAGGTAGAGGCGGCCGGTGCGGCGCATGCGGTTGCGGAAAAAGTCCTTGAACCGGTCGCACAGGTCGCGCAGGCCGTCGAACTCGTCGCGCACCTCCCAGTGCTGGTCCTTGGCCGCCTCGATGCGCCCTTGCTGATAGAGGTCGATGACGTTGTCCTTGGCGTCGGTGTATTTTTTGTAGGCCCGCGTGATGGCGTCGAGGAGCTCCGTCGCTTCGGGCGCGTCCACCTGCTGGCGGATGCGCTCGAGCCACAGGCTGAAGGTGCGCCGGCTCTCGTCGAGCTTGCCGAGCCAGGAGGCGTCGTGGCTCAAATAATAATAGGTGGCGTAGCCCTTCTGGTTGAGCAGGGCGTTTTCCAGCTCGTGGGCGGCGGTCAGGGCGGTGAGGTCCTTGTCGGCCGTGGCCGTGTAGAGGTCCCGGGCCATGGCCGCGTACCAGATCATGATGACCGGGCCGGTCATGTTGACCGCAAGCAGGCTGCCGAGCAGCAGATAGACCCGGGCGCGCAGGCCCAGGCGGGCGAGCGCGGCGAGCCCGAAGGCGGTTTTGGCGGCGGTCATGGCAAGCCTTCACTCCTGCGGCGGGCGGCCTGGCCCGATGCGAAACGTGCGCCCCGGCGGGATGCCGGGGCGCAGGGGCGCGCCGTGCGCGTCGCGTCGTCGACGGTTCGGTTGTAACCGGGGCGGGGCGGGGGGGCAACGCTTTCCGCCGGGGGGGCGGCGGCAAAGGACAATAACGGCCGGGGGATGCCGCGAGGTTTCCCGCCCCGGGCGCGCCAGGGGCGGGCATACGGCCGCACGCGGGAAAGCGTGCATGCGCCCTATGCCCGCCGCAACGGCGATGTTTTACGCGGCCAGGGCGCGTGGACCGGTCGTTTCGGCCCGGTCGCCGCGCAGCCTGGTGATGAGCCCCTTGAGCTCGTCGGCCATGGCGGCCAGGGAACGGGCGGCTTTGGCCGTGGCCTCGACGCCGGCCACGTTGTCGTCGGCCACCTGGTTGATCTCGGTGATGGCCCGGCTGATCTGCTCCGAGGCTGCGGACTGCTCCTCGGCCGCGGTGGCGATGGCCTGGACCTGGCCGCTGGTGGCGTCGGCATGACCCACGATGGCGAGGATGGCCTCGCCCGAGCGCCCGGCCAGGGCATTGGCGTCGGCCACGGCGGAAACGGCCTGGTCCATGCTTTTGATGTTGCGCCCGGCGGCGTCCTGGATGGCCCGGATGCGCGATTCGACTTCCTTGGTCGCCACCATGGTCTTCTCGGCGAGCTTGCGGACCTCGTCGGCCACGACCGCGAAGCCGCGACCGGCTTCGCCGGCCCTTGCCGCTTCGATGGCGGCGTTTAAGGCCAGCAGGTTGGTCTGGTCGGCGATGTCGTTGATCACGCCGACGACCTCGCCGATGGACTGGGCTTCCTGGCCGAGGCTCCCCATGTCGGCCTTCAGTTCAATGGCGATGTCGTTGACCGTGGCCATGGATTTCCCGGCCTGCTTGACCACGTCCGCGCCCGTGGTGGCGTTGTCGCGGGCCTGCTCGGCGGTCTGGGCGGCCGAACCGGCGTTTCCGGCGATTTCCAGGATGGTGGCGTTCATCTGGGCGATGGCCGTGGCGGTCTCGTCCACGCGGCGACGTTGCAATTCCACGCCGGAAGCGGACTGCTCGGTCTGGGCCGAGAGGTCCTGGGCGGCATTCGAGAGGCGGCGCGAGATGTTGGCCGCTTCGTCGGCCACGCCCTGCATCCGGTCGAGCGTTGACGCCAGCTCCTCTTCCTTGCGCTTGGTTTCGAGCATGGCCTCCTCGGCGGCCCGGGCCTGCCGGCTGGCTTCGGCCTGCTCTTCGGCCACCTGGCGCATCTTCTCCTTGAGGTTGGCCACCATGGCGGTGATGTCGTCGCGTAGCGCCGCGCATTCCCGCTCGAAGCGGCCCCTGGGCCGGGCCTCCAGATCGCCGGATGCCACCTGCCTGGAATAGGCCCCGAGCGACGAAAGCGAACCGGTGATGCCCCGGATGATCCACAGGATCACGAACAGGACGACAACCCCGAGCATGCTCTGGACGGCCAGCATGGCCCAATCCACGGTGGTCTGGACTTCGCTTCTGCGCGTGGCGTAGAAGTGCTCGATCTTTTCGAAATGGGGCATGAGGTCCCGGCCGTTTTGCACCATGGCGGCGGCGATCTTCTTGGCCTTGGCGCTGGCCGCGACATATTCCTTGAAACTGCGCTGGTAGGTGTCGATGACGGTGGCGAAGTTCTTTTTCTGCTCCGGGGTCAGGTCCGGGTTGGCGGCGACCAGGCCCCCGAGCTCCTTGACCGAAGCGTCCACCTTGTCCACATAGGTTTCCTCGTCGCGCAGCTGCCAGTTCTTTTCATGGCGGCGGATGGTGAGCAGCACGATCTGGAAATCCTTGTCCGTCACCGGCTTGAACTTCGTGTCCAGGTCCCTGGCGGCGTAGACGAAATTGCGCATCAAACCCTGGTGTTCGTTAAAGCCCTTGACGCGCTCGATGGCGACGAGGTCCTCAAAGCCCTTGCGGTAAGCGGCCAGTTCCGTCAACGCTCCCCGGACCTCCTGCGCCAGGGCCGCGTCCTGGCCGGAAAGGAGCGTGATGTCCTCCTTGACCTTGTCGGCATGGGCCAGGGCCGGCGCGACGCGCTGCGGGTCCAGGTGCAGCAGGAAGTTTTTTTCTTCCCGCCGGGCCTGCAGCAGTTCGGTATAGGCATTCGCCGCCAGTCCCATGAGATGGCGGTATTTGGCCGTGTAATGCTTGCCAATCCGATCCGCGGCGACCGAGCAGATAAAACCCAGCGCGCACACGCCGATCAACAGGTACAGCTTCCGCCGGATACCCATAGTTCCCCCCTCCAGCCCCCACTCTTTCCGGGGCCGTAGCGCACATCCTTTTACACATACGCATTATGCCATATTGTTGCAAAAGTCATGAAAGCCCCTGTGACGCCATGAGCTCGTGATTTCTATCACGCAAAGGACATGCCAATCCACACGGCCTGAATGGTCATGCATTTCATATCGTCCCATTTTGTCCCGTCGGGACCGGAAGGGGGGGGCTGTCAGGTTTTTTTACGGAACGTCAAGTCTTGCGCATTGACTTGCCCGGGGGGCTTTGACAAAAAAACAGTATGGAGAAGCATTCCCCTCTTTTATTACCCGTCCGAAGTTTGCGGCGTTTGTGCCGCCATGCCGCCCTGGCCGGGGCCGCTTGCCTCGGCGTCGTCGCCGCCCCCGGCGCGGCCCTGGCCGATCCGTTGACCGGAGGCGTGCTTGGCAGCGTCCTGCGCGGCGACGAGTTCACCGGGCCTCGCGTCCTCGACCTGGTCGTGGTCGGTTTGGTCATCTTTCTGGTCTTGCGCCTGTTGCTCGGGCGCTCGCGACGTTCCGGCCAGGATCAATCGCGCCCCTACGACCGGTCCGGCCCCACCGAACCCTACGACGGCACGCCGCCCCCGGCCCCGCCGCGCCCCAAACGCGACATGTACACCAATGCCCAGGCCACCTGGGATGCCCTGCGCTCGACGCCGTCCTCGAAAACAGCCTCGCAGTCCGCCGGGCAGCCGTCGGCCGGCGCGACGCCGGACGAGGAATTCCTGGCCGGGGCCAAAATGGCCTACGGACGCATCCTCGCCGATATCGCCAAGCGCGATTTCGACGATCTGGCCGGCTTCACCACGCCCGACTTTTTGGCCAATCTCAAAAACAGCCTGCCCCTCTCGCCGCCGCCCGCGCCGGATGTCCTGCTCGTCGAGGCGACCCTGGCCGAGCACCGCGAACAGGGTTCCCAAACCGTCATGGTCGTGGACTACAAGGTGCTCATCCACGAAAAAGACGCGCCCCACAACACCGACCGCTTCGACCGCTGGCGTTTCGTCCGCGACAACGCCACCCCGGGCGCCAACTGGCTGCTCGACGCCATGGAGCAACGCTAGCGAGGCGCTTACGCCGTTGCGCCGCTGGGGCTCTGCCCCAGACCCCGCCGGGAGGCCATGGGCCCCCCGGACCCCCCGTCCGGTGTGCGTCGGTCGGGTGGAGGCGGGGCCGGTTGCCGGAAAGGCGGTTGGGTGAAGATGGCGGCGGAATTTGTCGGGACGGTGCATGTCGCTTCGCGACAAGCTCGTCCCAGGCAAATTCCGCCGCCACCACGCCGTCGCCCCTGCGGGGCGAATGGATAAGGAAGAAGACTCTCGGAAGCCTTGCAAGAGGCAATTTTTCGTTTTCGCCCCCTTTGAAAGTTTTTGGGGAGGGTGGGGGTCCGGGGGAGGGAACCCTTTTTTGCAAAAAAGGGTTCCCTCCCCCGGTTCCTTCTCCTCCTCTCCCCATAAAAAAAACCCGGTCGCCTCGTGAGAGGCGGCCGGGCTTTTGGCTGGCGCGATAACGCTGCTAGTCGGTCACGATCATGACGCTGGTGGCCTTGACCATGGCGTTGACCTTGGCGCCGGCCTTGAGGCCCATGGCCTCGGCGGATTCCTTGGTGATCACGGAGACGATTTCGACGCCGGGGGCGGCTTCGATGACGACTTCGGCGGCGACCATGCCGATGGAAACGCTTTTGACGGTGCCGGGGATCAGATTGCGGGCGCTAACCTTCATGGTATTGCTCCTTGAATTATATGGTGGTTGTGAATGGCGAAATTAGTCGGTCACGATCATGACGCTGGTGGCCTTGACCATGGCGCTGACCTTGGAACCGGCCTTGAGGCCCATGGCTTCGGCGGACTCCTTGGTGATCACGGAGACGATCTCGACGCCGGGAGCGGCTTCGATGACGACCTCGGCGGCGACCTTGCCGATGGAAACGCTCTTGACGGTGCCGGGGATCAGATTGCGGGCGCTGACTTTCATGGGTGCTCTCCTTGCGGTTTATGGTGTTGCGGGGAGGGGAGGATGCCGTACGCCTTCCTGCCGAAAAACCGTGTCCTCGTGGGAAAAGAGATAAGGCATTTTTAACTCACACGCAAATTATTTTTTTCGTGTAAGTACTGTTATTTTTAACACTAAATAAATCGATAAGTTAAACTTATTGAAACACGAAAACAATAAAAGCGTGACAGTGTGGAGAAAAAAGACACTTGCCGATTTTATGGCGAAATCTCAGGTTGTTGGCAAGATCTTTTGGGGATAGCCATCATGGCGGATTGTTACGAGAAAGTATCACTAAAGCCTGCGCTATGGCCCGGACGGGCTTGGCGGCGACGGTGCGGAGAGGGCGAACGGGGAAGGGTGGCGACCGTTTCCGGCCGCATCCGTGAAGATGCGGCCGGAAACGGGAGTGGGCTTCTTGCCGTCAGGCAAAAGCGGGCGTGTTATTTATTCCAGTCCAGCCGCACCACCACGGTCGGGTCGAGCACCTGGAAGGTGAAGGATTCGAGGAAGAAGAGCGCAACCTTTTCCGTGTCGTGGGACGAATAGCCGATGGCGATGTCGCCGCCGAGGGTCATCTCCAGGTCGCCGCCCCGGGTCGAGAGCAGGTAGGCTTCCTCGATGAAGGGGCTCACGATGACTTCGCCGCCGAGCATGGTCTCGAGGTACTGGGACAGCGGATAGCCGCGCACGTGGCCGGACAGGGCCACCCACACCTCGGGGCCGACCACCAGGGAGTAGGGGCCTTCCACCGAGGTCTTGCGCAGGGCGGTAAGCCCCTTGGAGACGGCCTCGGCGACGTCCTCGGGATTGCCGCCCACGCTCATGCGCGACTGGCTGGAGACTTCGGACAGGCCCTTGATGCCGGCCGGGGCGAAACCGTGGTAGAGGGCTTCTTCCTCAAACCGGGCCAGTTTTTCCGCCGCCTCGTCGAGGCCGGCCAGGTCGATGTCCTTGCCGCCCCGAGCCGCGTTGTCGATTTCGGCGATGTCCAGGGTAAACGGCACCTTGACTTCCACCAGCGGTTTGACCTGGTGCAGGCCGTAGGTGATGCCGGAGACGGACTGCGGATGGCTGTAGTCGATGCGGCCGAGCGGCACGGCGGCGTATTCCCAGCCGAGCGGACCGGCCACGTCCACCACCCGGCGGGCGGAAAGCATGCTGGTCAGCGTCTGGCGGGCGCGGGTGTCCACGGCGGTCCAGGCGGCTGCTGTGATGGGGGCGAGATCGCGTTTCAAGATATCCATGACGTACTCCCGTAATGGCGCTTAACGGTTTCCTTTCAAGCTGCCGATGCCGAGGGACCCGCCGGAGGCCGGCTTGCCGGCGGGCGCGCCTTCGCCGCCCTCGCCGCCGGTGGCGGCGTCTTCCAGGGCGGTGACGTCGCCGGTGGTGAAGAAGTAGGTGCGCATGTTCTCGTCCCAGACCGGCATGTTGCGGCGCAGCCATTCCAGGCCCATGACGGCGTGTTCGATCTCCTCGTCGCGATTATGGGCCATGATGGCCTTGATCTGGGGATCGGTGGCGACGACCACGCGCTGATGGTACCAGTTGATGGCTTCGATCTCTTCCTTGACGCTGTTGAGCGCCCGGACGAAGTCCCGGTCCTGGGGCGAGAGTTCGGCAACGGGCTCGTGATACTGATCCATATGTTTCCTCCGTATGACCCGTTCGAAACGGTCGAACGTGGTAATTGTCAACAGTATGCCACAGGCGCGATGGATTGCAACGCCTTGGCCTGAAAAAAGGAAATGTCCGGGAATGGAGCGGATCAGAGCAGGATCAGATCTTTGAGCGTATTGGCGTCGCCTGGACGCGGCGGATAGAGCGCGGCCAGGGCTTTGGCCAGATCGCCGATGACGGCGGTCAGCGCCTCGCGGGGGCGTCCCTGCCGGATGCCCGCGGAAAGCGCGGCCGCCCCCGCCTCGAGGGTTTGGGAATCTATCCGGCCGGCGAGGCCCGAGTCGGGCAGCACGAAGACCAGCCGTTCGAAAACGGAAATGTAGATGAGCAGGGCATTGCGTTCCTGCGTCGCGCAAAGCCCCTGGGCGTAAAAGGCGGCCTGGGCCGCGACGAGCGTTTCGTGGCGGGCGCGCGGCTTGGAGACGAAAAGCCGCTTGAGCGAGGGCAGGCGTTTGGCGAGATGGAATCCGGCCAGGGCGAACAGGCCGAAATAGAGCAGGAAAAGCCACATGCCGCGCGTGCCGAAAACGAGCGCGCACAGCACGCCGCCCACAAGGCCCACGGCCAGCCCGCAGGCCAGTTCGGCCTTGGGGTAGGAATCGCTGGCCCCGACCACCATGGGCACGATCTCGGCCGAGGTCGTTGTCTCGGCCGCGCGCACTGCGGCCACCACTTTTTTCCGGTCGTCAGCGGACAAAAAAGCATTTACCAGATGGCGCATCAAAGCCTCCTACCAGCTTCCCGAGGAGCCGCCGCCGCCAAAACCGCCGCCGCCCCCGGAGAATCCGCCGCCGCCTCCACTTCCAAAGCCGCCGCCCCCGCCGCCGATAAAAAATCCGCCGCCGCCGCCCCGGCCGGAGCTGAACAGAAACGGCCCGATCAGCCCGAGCGCGATGCCGCCCACGCACAGCAAGGCCAGCATGCCGATTCCCAGGCCGAAAAGCGCGCCCGCGCCCGGCAGGGCCAGGCCGAATATTCCGGCCCGGACCGGGGCCGGAAGCCCCGAGAGCACGGCCGTCAGGATGATGGCCAAAATGAAGAGCCCGAAGACCGCGTTGTCGTCGCTCCCCTTGCCCTTATGGGAGGGCCCCCCCTTGTACTCGCCGCGCACGGCCTGCATGATGGCCGAAACGCCGTCCATTATGCCGGCGTCGAAGTTGCCGGCCTTGAATCGCGGCACAATGGCGTAGTCGATGATGCGACCGGACAGCGCGTCCGTGAGCCTGCCCTCCAGGCCGTAGCCCACCTCGATGCGCACCTTGCGGTCGCCCTTGGACACGAGCAGCAGCACGCCGTTGTCCTTGCCCTTTTGCCCGATGCCCCAGGCCTCGGCCACCTTGATGGAATACTCCTCCAAGGACTCGCCCTCGAGCGACGGAATGGTCAGCACCACCACCTGGGTCGAATCCGTGCGCTCGAAATCGGCCAGCTCGGCATCAAGCTTCGCCTTGGCCTGGGGCGAAAGCAACTTGGCGTAATCGTTCACCCGCCCGCTGAGCTTCGGCACCTCCAGCGCCATCGCCGTTGCGGCGAAGCAAAGGATGAGGAAGGCGCAGAGGAGCGGGATGATGCTGGCGGCGGCGGTGTGGCCTCCGGCGGCCAGGGGAGGCGCCGCCTCCCCTGGACCCCTCCGCGGGGGGGCCGAGGGCCCCCCGGCCCCCCCTGACGGGGGGCACGGGCGCGGGGCGCGGGCCGATGCGCCGGCGCATGCCGCTTCGCGGCAAGCCCGCCGCATGCGCTCCGCGCCTTCCCAGGGCAACACATTGGTTGGGCTACTTATGTCGGGCATGCGCCTCCCCATTTATAACACGCTGCGATTGTACAAATTACTATTGAAAGTTTTTGAAGGGGGTCCAGGGGGAAACTTTTTTCAAAAAGTTTCCCCCTGGCCGCCGGAGGCATTCGTTAAAACTTCACCTTGGGCGCTTGTTTGGCGGCTTCGTCGGCCTTGAAGTATTCCTTGGGCTTCAGGTGCAGCAGCAGGGAGTTGGTGATGAAGTTGGGGAAGGTGCGGATGGAGGCGTTATAGGTTTCGACGGCCTGGTTGTAGCGCTGGCGGGCGACGTTGATGCGGTTTTCGGTGCCTTCGAGCTGGTTTTGCAGGTCGCGGAAGTTCTGGTCGGCTTTGAGTTGCGGGTAGTTTTCGGCGATGGCCAGAAGGCGCGACAGGGAGGACTGCATTTGTCCCTGGGCCTGTTGGAAGGCGGCCATGGCCTTGGGGTCGTTGAGGGTCTCGGGCGTGATTTTCACTTGCGTGGCCTTGGCCCGGGCGTCGACCACGGCGGTCAGGGTGTCTTTTTCGTGGCTGGCGTAGCCTTTGACGGTTTCCACGAGGTTGGGGATGAGGTCCAGGCGGCGTTGCAGGGCCGATTCCACGTTGCCCCAGGCGCCGTTGACCGCCTCCTCGTTGGTCTGCATCTGGTTGTAGCCGCAGCCCGAGAGGCTTGAAAGCATGAGGAGGGCAATGAGGAGTCCAAGAAGTCTGGGCATGGTCGCTCCTTGAGGGCGGGGTGATATGCCACGCCTATACGCAACGGCGGGGCGTGGCAAGGTTGCACGGTTTTTTCGCGGGAGGGGCTGTCAGCCCATGCGGCCCGCGCCGAGAACCCGGGAGACGATGTCCCGGGAGTTGGCCTCGGCTTGCAGGTATTCTTCGTGGGTGAGTCCCGCGCCGAGGGCGATTTTCTTGCGGCGTTCCTGGGAGACGAGGTCGTCCGGGGCGTGGGCGTCGTTGTCGATGACGAGTTTCGCCCCGAAGCGCCGGGCCAGGGCGGCCACGTGGCCGTTGGTGAGGCTGTGTCCCTTGCGGGTGGTGATTTCGAGCGCCACGCCGCGTTCGGCGGCCAGTTCCGCCTCTTCCGGGGTGATGAGTCCCGGGTGGGCCAGGATGTCCACCCCGGCCTCGATGGCGGCCAGGTTGGTGCCGGCTTCCACGGGCTCGACGATGGTTTCGCCGTGCACCACCACGATGTGAGCCCCGCGTTCCCGGGCCAGCTCGGCCAGGTGGGGGATCAAGGGCGGCGGCACGTGGGTGATCTCCACCCCGCACAGCACGGTGACGCCGAGGAAGGCTCCTGTTTCGGCCACGAACCGGCCGATGTTGGTGAGAATCAGGTCCAGGTTGGAGAAGTCGGCGTGGTCGGTCATGGCCATGGCGCGGTAGCCGGCTTTGGCGGCGCGCCGGGCCAGTTCCGAGGGAATGAGCTCGCCGTCGGAGAAGGTGGTGTGGGTGTGCAGGTCGATCATGGCGTCACATTTTGTACTTGGTGTCGTCGAGTTCGAATTTTTCGAGCAGCTCCGTCCACTTGTCGCTGTCGTCGCTGGAGAATTCCACGACGGACTCGTTTTTCGCTTCGTTGGCCACCTGTTCGAGCACGGGTTCGGCCACGAGGATGGGGGCCTTGGCGCGCAGGGCCAGGGCGATGGCGTCCGAGGGCCGGCTGTCCACCCGGCGGATGCCGCCTTCCACTTCCAGTTCGATGTCCGCGTAGTAGGTGCCTTCGGCAAGCTCGGTCACGTGGATGGCCACCACATGTCCGTTGAGCTTGGCGATGGTGTTGAGCAGCAGATCGTGGGTCATGGGGCGCGGCAGCACCACGTCGTTTAGGGCCAGGGAGATGGCCATGGCTTCCATGGCGCCGATCCAGATGGGCAGGACGGCTTTTTCCTCCATGTCCTTGAGGATGAGCACGGGCACCTGGGATTCTTCGTCAAGGGCCAGTCCGAACACTTTCATTTCAATCATGGTCGGCCTCCGCCTCCCCGATCAGGGAGTGCTTTTTGGCTTGGCGGATGCGGGCGCGCACGATCGTTCCGGCGGCCTCCGCAACGCCCGGCAGGGCCATGTTGACGATGCGTCCCCCGGGGTCGCGTCCCCGCCATGAGGGGCCGGTCGGAGAGTCCCGACGGCTTGCGCCTTCGATGAGAATCTCGGTCGTCCGTCCGACCTGCGCGGCCAGGGCCGCGGCGAGCCGTTCGTCGAGCAGGGCCTGCAATTCGGCCAGGCGGGCCGATTTGACCTCCTGGGCGACCTTGGGCTCCATGCGCTCGGATACGGTTCCTGGCCTATCACAGTACATGAAGGAGAAGCCGCTATCAAATCCAACCTCGCGCACCAAATCGAGGGTGCGCCGGAAGTCGTCGTCGGTTTCGCCGGGAAAGCCCACGATCAGGTCCGTGGTCAGGGCGATGCCCGGCCGGGCCCGGCGCAGCTTGTCCACGAGGCGCAGGTAGGCGGCCCGGTCGTAGCGCCGGCCCATGCGCGTAAGCACCGCGTCGGAGCCGGACTGCACCGGCAGGTGCAGGGCCGGGCACAGTTCGGGCAGGTCGGCGAAGCGGGCGACGACATCGTCGCTTAGGTCCTTGGGGTGGGAGGTGGTGAAGCGGATGCGCGCGATGCCCGGTATGGTGGCCACGGCGTCGAGCAGCCGGGCAAACGACGTGCCGTCGCCGGAGGCGTCGAGGCCGTAGCTGTTGACGTTTTGGCCAAGGAGCGTGATTTCCCGCGCCCCGCGCCCGGCCAGGGCCTCGCATTCGGCCACCACCGCCGGGAGTCCCCGGGATTTCTGCCGGCCGCGCACGAAGGGCACGATGCAGTAGGCGCAGAAGTTGTCGCAGCCCTGCATGATGGACACGAAGGCCCTGGGCGGCACCGTATCCTCGGGCCAGGACTGGTCGCGCTCGGGATAGGTCTCGGTGAAATCCAAAAGCGACAGGCGAAGCCCGGGCTCGGCGGCAAGGCGGCTGAGCGCTTGGGGCGCGCCGGCGATGCCGTCGGAGCCGAACACCAGGCGCACCATGGGGAAGCGCCGCCACAGGGCCGTGCCGAACTGTTGGGCCACGCAGCCGCCCACGGCCACAAAGGCGTTCGGGTTGTCCCGGTGGCGGTCGGCGATGCGGCCCAGCTCGCTGGCCACTTTCTGTTCCGGCTTTTCGCGCACCGAGCAGGTGAAAAGAATGAAGAGTTCGGCTTCTTCCTCAGGAGCGGGTGTGAAACCCAGGCCTATAAGCGAA
Source organism: Solidesulfovibrio fructosivorans JJ] (assembly GCF_000179555.1). Lineage (NCBI taxonomy): Bacteria > Pseudomonadati > Thermodesulfobacteriota > Desulfovibrionia > Desulfovibrionales > Desulfovibrionaceae > Solidesulfovibrio > Solidesulfovibrio fructosivorans. The sequence goes on along the minus strand of NZ_AECZ01000006.1, from coordinate 119,082 downwards.
CGGGTCAGCCAGTCGCCGTCGCCGACGTTCATCTGGCAGCCCATGGTGGTTATGTGAAATTTCATGGCTACGGTGAGGATAATGCACGTCCGGGCGGCGGTAAAGGGTGGTGGAAAGCGCTTTTCCCGGCAGGGCGGGGCAACGGGCTTTGCGCGGGCGGCATTGCCACGTCCGGACCAAGGTGGCATACCCTGGAGGGGGAATGTCGGGCGCGCCGTTGCATCGGTCCGCTTTGCGCGCCCGCAAAAGGGAGAGATGACGGATATGGCAACGACAATTGTTCCTTCGGCCTATGACCCGGTCTGGAAAAGCATCCATTGGTGCACCGTGGCCCTGGTCCTGGCGCTTCTGGCCATCGGTTGGACCATGTCCGGGGGCGTGCTTTTCATGTGGCACGCCTCCCTTGGCGTGACGGTCTTCGTCGTGACGCTTTTGCGGCTTGTCTGGCATGCCGGCCATGTTCCGCCGCCCGTGCCCCCGACGCTGCGACCCTGGGAACGCAAGGTCCTCAAGATCGTCCAGGTCCTCTTTTACGTTTTCCTGATTGTCCAGCCGCTGACCGGCTGGTCCATCTACAGCCTTTCGCCGCGCTACACGCAATTTTTCGGTTGGGTCTCCCTGCCGAAGCTGCCCGGCCTTTTGGGGCTTGGGGACGCGGCGACCCTGCGCACCATCCTGGAAGGCGCGCACGGCGCGGGAGCCTCTATTCTGGCCGCGCTTTTCGTGCTCCATGCCGGGGCGGCCATGAAGCACCACTTCATCATCCGCGACGACGTGCTCTTGCGCATGGCCCCGTCCGCGTTGGGACCGCTTCTCGAGACGCTACGGGGCCGACGCTGATCGTACGGGCCGGACGGAGGGGTTCGCATGTCTCCCGCGTTGCTGCATGATTTCGGTTTCATCCTGCTTGGCTTGGGGGTCGGCGCGTACGGCACGCTGATCGGCGCGGGCGGCGGCTTCGTGCTCATGCCGGTGCTGCTGCTGCTCTATCCGCACGACTCCCCGTCGCTTCTGACCAGCATTTCCCTGGCCGTGGTCTTTTTCAACGCCGCCTCGGGAGCCCAGGCCTATGGCCGGCAGGGGCGCATCGACTACAAGTCCGGGCTGGTTTTCGCCCTGGCGGCCGTGCCCGGGGCGGTGATCGGCGCGCTTTCGAGCAACTGGGTGCCGCGCCGCGTTTTCGACGTGATCTTCGGGGTGATCTTGGTCGCCGGGGCGCTTTTTCTCATGGTGCGGCGAAACGGCGCGGCAAGTCCCGCCCGGGGCAAGCCCGGGCTGACCCATCGGCGCATCGTGGAGCATGACGGCGTTGTCCACGAATACGACTTTCGGCTGCGCACGGGCATCATCATCAGCCTCTTCGTCGGCTACCTGTCGAGCTTTCTCGGCATCGGCGGCGGGATCATCCACGTGCCCGCCCTGGTCTACATCCTGTCCTTTCCCGTGCATGTGGCCACGGCCACGTCGCATTTCATCCTGGCCATCATGGCCCTGGCCGGCACGCTAACCCACGTCGCCACCGGGGTGTTCGTCCAGGGCGTCCACCGCACGATCTATCTGGCCCTGGGGGCGATGGTCGGGGCCCAGGTCGGGGCCCAGCTGTCCAACCACTTGAAAGGCCGCTGGATCATCCAGAGCCTGGCCGTGGCCCTGGTCTTTGTCGGGGCGCGCATCCTGTACCAGGCGTTCTGATTTTCCGGGCGCCGCGCGGCGACCTGGGCCGTAAATCGGCCTTTGGTCTTGCCGCGCCCTGTCCCTTGTTGTAACCCGGAAAAGTAGGATTCCAACGTCCCCCGCGCCGTCGGCGTGGTGCGGACGAGCCTGTTCCCGAGCCGCCGTCGGTCGGCCGGCAAGCGGGACCGGTAAAGGAGGAGAGCCGGATGAACGAGCGCATCGAAACGGACAGCCTGGGCGAGGTGAACGTCCCGGCGGACAAGCTCTGGGGCGCCCAGACCCAGAGGTCGCTTGAGCATTTCAGCATCGGCGACGACCTCATTCCGCGCGAGATGATCGGTTCCTACGCCATCCTCAAAAAGGCCGCCGCCCTGGCCAACGCCGAGCAGGGCCGGCTGCCCCGCGACGCCATGACCATGATTTGCGCCGTGTGCGACGAGATCCTCGACCACAAGCACGACGACATGTTTCCGCTACGCGTCTGGATGACCGGCAGCGGCACCCAGTTCAACATGAACGTCAACGAGGTCGTCTCCAACCGCTGCTGCCAGCTCGCCGGCACGCCCCTTGGCGGGAAAAAGCCGGTGCACCCCAACGACCACGTCAATATGTCCCAGTCGTCCAACGACAATTTTCCGACCGCCATGTACATGGCCGCGGCCATGGGCGTGGTGCGCGACCTGCGTCCTTCGCTGGCCAAGTTGCGCGACGCCCTGGCCGCCAAGGCCGAGGCCTGGAAGGACATCGTCAAGATCGGCCGCACCCATCTCCAGGACGCGGTGCCGCTGACGCTCGGCCAGGAGTTTTCCGGCTACGCCGGCATGCTGGCCGATGACGTGGTCCGGCTGGAGGCGGCCCTTGGCGGCGTCTACGAACTGCCGCTCGGCGGCACGGCCGTGGGCACGGGCATCAACGCCGCGCCCGGCTTCGCCGAGGCGGCCATCGCCCATATCGCGGGGCTCACGGACCTGCCGTTCGTTCCCGCGCCCAACAAGTTTACGGTCCAGGGCGCCCACGACGCCCTGGTCCAGCTTTCGGGGACGCTTCGCACCTTGGCCGTGTCGCTTTACAAGATCGCCTGCGACATACGCTTGCTCGCCTGCGGTCCCCGGGCCGGCTTTTACGAGCTCATCATTCCGTCCAACGAGCCGGGCTCCTCGATCATGCCAGGCAAGGTCAACCCGACCCAGTGCGAGGCGCTGACCATGATCGCCGGGCAGGTCATGGCCGCCGACGTGGCCGTGGGCTTCGGCGGCGCGGGCGGCATCCTGGAGATGAACGTCTACAAGCCGCTGATCATCTACAACATCATGAAATCCATCCGCATCCTTACGGACGGCATGCACAATTTCCGCCGCTTCCTGGTGGAGGGCATGGAGCCCAACACGCGGCGCATCGCCGAGTTCGTCGGCCGTTCGCTCATGCTGGTCACGGCCCTGTCCCCGGTCATCGGCTACGACAAGGCCTCGAAAATCGCCCATCATGCCATGGAGCACGACCTGACGCTTCGCGAGGCGGCCATGGACCTGGGCTATGTGGACGGGGCGGAGTTTGACCGGATCGTGGTGCCGGCCAACATGACGCATCCTTTCGTGGCCAAGGATTGAGCGCTTTTGACCGAACCGTCGCGCGAGCGGCAAAGCAGACGAGGTGGCGCATGACGCAGGCAGGCAAACGCGGCAGGGACCTGCTCCTTGACCCCGTGCATACGCATTCCACGGCCTACACCGAGGAGCAGAAGCAGGCCCTGGGGCTTGTTGGGCTCGTTCCGGACGTGACGGAAACCATCGACAACCAGCTCAAGCGCGTGTTCATGCAGCTTGGCCACAAGAACACGGACATCGACCGCTATATCTATCTGGTCAACCTGCTCGACCACAACGAGACGCTTTTTTATAAGACCATCATGTCCGATCCCGCGCGGTTTTTGCCCATCATATACGACCCGACCATCGGCGAGGCCTGCCTCAAGTTCGGCCACATCTTTCGCCATCCGCGCGGGGTCTACCTGTCCATCGAGCGGCGGGGCAGGGTGCGCGAGGTGCTCCGGAACTGGCCGGAAAAGGACGTGCGCTTCATCTGCGTGACCAACGGCGGCCGCATCCTGGGCCTTGGCGACCTGGGGGCCAACGGCATGGGCATCCCCATCGGCAAGTTGCAGCTCTATACCGCCGCCGCCGGCGTGCCGCCCCACGGGTTGTTGCCCATGTTTCTCGACGCCGGCACCAATAACGCCGAACTGTTGGCCGATCCGCTCTATCTGGGCCTGCGCCGCCGTCGTCTGCCCACGGAGGAGCTTTATTCCTTTGTCGACGAGTTCGTCGCCGCCGTGCAGGAGGTCTTTCCCGGCTGCTGCATCCATTTCGAGGACTGGACGGGCGTGGACGCCGTGCATCTTCTCGAGCGCTACCGGGACAAGGTCTGCTGCTACAACGACGACGTGCAGGGCACGGCCGGCATCACCCTGGCCGGGGTCATAAACGCCTGCCGGGCCAAGGGCACGAAGCTCGCCGACGAGTCGTTCCTGTTCCTCGGCGCGGGTTCGGCCGGCATCGGTCTGGCCAATCTGCTCTGTGCGGCTCTGGTGGACGAGGGGCTCACCTTGGAAGAGGCGCGGGGCAGGGTGCGTATGTTCGACGTGGTCGGGCTGCTGGAATCCTCGCGTTCCGATCTGGTGGATTTCCAGAAACCCTACGCCCATGCCCACGCGCCCATGCCGCGAAGCGATTTCGCCAAGGCGGTGGAGGAATTCCGCCCCACGGTGCTGATCGGGGTCAGCACCATGGGCGGGGCCTTCGACAAAGACGTGGTCGAGGCCATGAGCCGGGTAAACGACCAACCGGTCATCCTGGCCTTGTCCAACCCCACCGAAAAGGCCGAGTGCACGGCCGAGCAGGCCTATGCCTGGAGCGGGGGTAAGGCGCTCTACGCGGCCGGCGTCCAGTTCTCGCCCGTATCGTATGGGGGCCGGACCTTCCTGCCGGGCCAGGCCAACAACTTCTACATCTTTCCCGCCGTCGGCATGGCCATCTATGCCACGAAAGCCAAGCGCGTGACGGACCGGATGTTCATCCGCGCCGCCAGGGCCGTGGCCGGACAGGTGACCGACGCCCAGCTGGCCCAGGGCCTTTTGTATCCGCTCCAGTCCGACATCCTGGAAACCGAGATCAAGACCGCCGCCACGGTGGCCGGGCTGGTCTTCGACGACGGCCTGGCCACCGTCGACCGGCCGGCCGACATGGAGGCGTACATCCGTTCCCTGGTCTACGCGCCGCAATACGCGTCCTGAGTCCCTGGCAACGGGCGGGGGCGCGCTTGCCGTCCCCGTCCCTCGCCGGCGGCGTGCCGAACCTTCCCTTTGCGGACGGGGCCTTCGACATCTGCCTGTCTTCCCATTTTCTGTTTCTCTACACCGACAACCTGACCCTCGAGTTTCATTTTCAGGCCATTGACGCCATGCTGCGGGTGGCCGGTGAAGTGCGCATTTTTCCGATCCTCGACATCAATGCCCGGCGTTCCCCCTACGTTGACGCGGCGATCCGGCGCTACCGGGACGGCGGCCGCGTCGTGGCGGAAGTCCCGGTGGACTATGAGTTCCAGATCGGCGGCAACGCCATGCTGCGCATCCGCTGATTGTCGCGCGGCGCCTTTCCCGGGCCCGGTTGGCCTCACGTCCCGATTGGGCTACCATATTTTCCCATGGAAACCGTGATGGAAGCCGCCCTGCGGGCCGGCAAACCCGTGTTCTGGCAAAATCCGCATCGCCGTCCCGTGGCGGAGCTGCGGGCGGATATGTCCGGGCTGCTGGCCGACATCCGGGAAGCCGCCGCGCGTTTTTCCCGGTTCGCGCCGCTTTTGGCGGACCTGTTTCCGGAACTGCGGCCCACGGGTGGTGTGATCGAATCGCAGTTGCTCCCCTTGCCCGAGTCTGTCGGCGCGGGCGGGGGACGCGAGCCCGTGTTCCTCAAGGCCGACCACCTGCTGCCCGTGGCTGGATCGGTCAAGGCGCGCGGCGGATTCCACGCCGTCCTGGCCGTGACCGAACGGCTGGCCATGGACGCCGGGCTGCTCGCCGGCCCGGATGCCGATCACCGGCTGCTCGGGGAAGCGCGCTCCCGGGCCTTTTTCGCCGGGCACACGCTTTCCGTGGGTTCGACCGGCAATCTCGGGCTTTCCATCGGCATTCTCGGCCGGGCCCTGGGCTTTGCCGTCACGGTCCATATGTCCCACGACGCCAGGGCTTGGAAAAAGGAAAAGCTGCGCGAGGCCGGGGCCACAGTGGTGGAGCACGCCGAGGACTATGCCGCCGCCTGCGCCACGGCCCGAGCCTTGGCCGCCGCCGATCCGGCCAACCATTTCATCGACGACGAGAATTCCCGAGACCTGTTTCTGGGCTATGCCGTGGCTGGACTGCGGCTCCCGGCCCAACTGCGGCCCCTGGGCATCGTCGTCTCGCCCGAGCGCCCGCTTTGCCTGCATTTGCCCTGCGGCGTGGGCGGCGCGCCTGGCGGCATCGCCCTCGGCGCGAGGCTGGCCCTTGGCGACGGGGCTCTGGCCGTTTTCGTCGAACCGACCGAGGCTCCCTGCCTGCTGCTCGGGCTGGCCACGGGCCGCCACGAGGCCGTGTCCATCAAGGACATGGGCCTTTCCGGCCGCACCATCGCCGACGGCCTGGCCGTGCCGCGACCTTCGGGGCTCGTGTGCCGGCTGGTTGCACCCATGGTCGATGGCGTGTGCACCGTGACCGACGCGGCCATGGCCGACCACGTGGCCGCCGCCTGGAAGCGGGCGGCCCTGCGTCTGGAACCCTCCGCCGCCGCCGGGCTCGCCGGTCCGGCCATGGTCCGGGCCGCCGGCCTGCCGCGACTGGCCGGCAGGACTCCCAGCCACATCGTTTGGGGCACGGGCGGGGGCATGCTGCCGGATGAGGCCTTCGAGGAAATCCTGGCCATGGGGGAAGGGCGGGGGTGATCATAAGCGCCAGCCGCCGCACGGACATCCCGGCCTTTTATGCCCGCTGGCTGGTCAACCGGCTGCGGGCCGGGTTTTGCGAGGTGGTGAGTCCGTTCAACGCCGCCCAGGTCAGTCGCGTCTCCCTGGCCCCGGAAGATGTCGACGCCATCGTCTTCTGGACCCGCGACCCGCGTCCGCTGCTGCCGCATCTGCCCGAACTGCGGGCCATGGGCCACGAACCCTTTTTCCTCTTTACGGTGCTGGCTAATCCCCGGGAACTGGACCCGAAATGCCCGGCCCCGGACGTTTCCGTGCCGGCGTTCGCCGCCCTGGCCGCCGCCTTGCCGGCTCGGATCACTTGGCGCTACGACCCCATCGTGCTGACGGAAAAAACACCGCCCGACTGGCACCGGGCCGCCTTTGCCCGACTGGCCCACCGCCTTGCCGGTCTGACCGACCGGGTGGTGGTCAGCTTCCTGGAGCCCTATCGCAAGATCGCCGGCCGCATGAAGCCCTTGGCCGCCCAAGGGTTCGCGCCGTTTCCCCCGGACGAGGAGGAACGCCTGCGCCTGCTTTTCGATCTGCGCGACATGGCTGCCGCGCACGGCATGCGGCTTATGACCTGCTGTCAGCCGGAACTCTATCAGGAAGCGGGCATCACCCCGGCCCGGTGCGTCGACCCGGACTGGATTGCCGCGCGTCTCGGCAGGCCCCTCGCCCTGGGCAAGGACCCGCACCAGCGGCCGCGTTGCGGCTGCGCCCCGAGCAAGGATATCGGCGCCTACGACCGCTGCCTCTTCGGCTGTCGCTACTGCTACGCCACGTCGAGCTTCGAACGCGCCCGGACGGCCTTCGCCCGCCACGACCCCGGGGTGACGATGTTGTGATGAAGGTATGCCTCCGGCGGCCAGGGGGAAACTTTTTGAAAAAAGTTTCCCCCTGGACCCCCTTCAAAAACTTTCAACGGGACGAAATGGTATTGGGGCTGATGTCTTTCTCATTGCGGTGTTTTTGCATGAGAAGCGGAATGGGAGGGGAAAGAGAAGCGAAGGTGCGGAGTTCGGGAATTGCTGCCGCACAGGCGCATGCGATCGGGGTGATTGACTGCCAGGGCCATGGCGTAGGCATCTTGTTTTCGCGTATGAGGCGCCTGGTCTGGGGCGGCGGGCGGTTGGCGGAACGCGAAGGCGTATTCTTCGAATATGCGCCGCGCGTCCCGCCAACCGCCCGCCGGCCAGCCAAAGGAAGCAATCGAACCGACACCGTTCGGTTCGAGGGAAAGAAATTTTTCCCCTCCCTTGAAAAGGGTGGGGTCAGCGGTTGTTGGCCGCGTAGAGGGCCGCCACCCGGGCGGCGAGGCTATTTTCTTTTATTTGGCGCATGGGGGGCGGGGATTGCTGCGCCTCCTCACGCGGACTTCCGGCGGCTTCGGGAAAGGAGCCGTTGGAAGCGATGGACGTGGACGCCCCGATCATGGGGGCTTTGGTCGTGGCCGCCGGGGCGGCCAGTTTGAAGGGCGAGGCGAAGCGGTAGCCGCACTCCGGACAGGCCATGAGCATGCCGCCGATGCCGGCGGGAAAACGAAGCGCTTGGCCGCAGCCTGGACAATGACGCACGGGTCCCTCGGACATCCGATCCTCCGATGCAGGATGTATTGCAAAACTAGTACCCGCAAACCCGTGTTTGGTTACAGGGGAGCGTGCAACAAGGGGCCAAATGATGGAACCACTTGCATTTGATGATTTTCTCAAGGTGGATATGCGCGTTGGCCGCATCCTGGCCGCCGAGCCGCTGCCCAAGGCCCGCATCCCGGCCTACAAGCTGACCATCGATTTCGGCGAGCTTGGCGTCAGAAAGTCGAGCGCCCGCGTCACCAATCTCTACGCCGCCGGCGATTTGCCCGGCCGGCAGGTCATCGCGGTCGTCAATTTTCCGCCCAAGCGCATCGCCGGTTTTTTGTCGGAGGTGCTGGTGCTCGGCCTCGACGGCGAGGGCGGTGTGGTGTTGCTCGCGCCCGAGCGCGAAGTGGCCTTGGGACAGCGCGTTTTTTAAAGGACATGGGGAGTGAAGGAGGGGGTATGCGGCTTTTGGTATGGGGAACGGGATCGCGGGCAAAGCAGTCGGTTCCGGCCTTGCGAACAGAGGCGATGGAAATCGTGGCCTTTATCGACAGTTTCGATTCGGGCGGCTTCTTTTCAGGAAAGCCTGTGCTTTCGCCTGGGCAGGCGGCGGCCTTGAAGCCTGGAATCGACTACGACGGGGTTTACATCGCCAGTTATTTTGCGGAGGAAATATCGGCGACGGCCGAATCCCTCGGTTTCCCCAAGTCCCTGTTTCTGCCGGAATGTTTTCCTCATTTTTTACGGTACAAGGAACGGCTTGGCGAGGAGCAGTTCCTCCGGCTTCTGGCCGTGCCCTGGTGGTACCATGCCTTTGAGATACTGCCCGGGATCATGACGCCAGGAGTTTGTCGCTACAAGCCGCATCTGCTTGAACATCCTCTGGCGCGACATGTCGCCGGCAAGAGGGTTTTGGATATCGGGGCCTGGGATGGGCCCTATACTTTGGAGATGGCCCGGCGCGGGGCGCGGGTCACGGCCTTCGACATCCAGCCCCCGCAACAGAGCGGCTTCGACGCCATGCGCGCCCTAAACGGCATCGATGCGGCGCATATTTGCGAGAGCGTCTATAACCTCGCTCCGGATGCGCACGGGCGGTTCGATGTGGTGCTTTTTTTCGGCGTCTACTACCACTTGCGCAGTCCCTTGCTGGCCATCGCCAACATCAATGCCGTGCTGGAGGACGGCGGGTTGGTCTTTGTGGAGGGCGCGGTGCTCGAAGGCGCGGGCCATGTCGATGCGTATTGCGCGGACAATGCGGACAGTATCGCGAACGTCGCCGCCATGCCCATGGCCTACTACGTCAAGGACATCTTCCAGGACCACTGGAGCAATTGGTGGGTGCCGAACATGGCCTGCCTGCGCCACTGGTTCACCTCCAGCGGCTTTACCGTGGAGCACGAGGCCCTGTTCGAGAACGATTCGCGCGGCTACCTCATTGCCCGCAAAGTGGGCCCCGTGCCACCGGAACACACTGTGTTGGACGGACCGCGTTCATGATCGGCATGGCGGTGGGAGTGAACCTTCGCCCATCTCGTGCTCCCTTTTGAAGGGGGCCCGGGGGGAATTATTCCCCCCGGCGGTGGGGGCCAGGGGAGGCAGCGCCTCCCCCGGAGTCTTCGCTCCCCCAACTTCGCAGGAAGGCCAACACGGCGTCGCGACAGGCTTCGATGGGGAGGTGTTCGGCCTCCACGATGCATTCCGCCTTCGGGTCCTCCTCGAAGGGCACGTCCACGCCGATGACCTGCCCCAGGCCGGGGAACTGCCGGCCGGTGGTTTTCCGCAGCATGGCCTTGGCGTAGAGCCCGGCCATGACCAGCCCTTCGGGTCGGGCCGCCTCCCGGGCCATGGCCGTGGCCAGGGCGCAACGGATGTGCGCCTCGGCGAAGCGGGCCATGAGCGAGCGGGCGTAATCGCGCATGGCGCGTTTCGGGGCGGAGGCGTCCATGAGGATGTAGTCATGGCCGCCGGCGCGGTACAGTCCGGCCGCTTCCTCGGCAAAGAGCCGGTAGGCCGATTCGCGTTCGGCCTCGCTGTAGGTGGGCTTGGGGAAGTAGGCCTTGCGCCGGGCATCCATCTCTAAATACGCCACGCGGGAGCCGCCGAGGGTCAGCGTTTTTTCCACGGCCCGGGCCACCGCGCTTTTGCCCGATCCGGGCAGTCCCGTGAACCACAGCGTGGCGGGCATGGTCACCTCATGTACCGGTTGAAGTCCTGGCAATCGAACCGGTCGTCCTCGAGTACGTTGACGAGAAAGCGCAAGAGCCCCTTGCGCACCTCGGGCGGATGGCCGGGGTACCATTGGGGCGAGGCCACGACCAGTCCCCGGAAGACGAAAAACGGCGCGATGACGGCAAGGATGTCGTCGTCGCCCGATTCGCGCAGGTACGTCTCCCAAAAGGTCATGTACAGCCGCTCGAAATCCCCGGCGAGCTTCGGTTCCTTGTACAGCCCGAACAACACATAATTGAGGCTCATGGTGGCCACGTCGTCGGCCGGCTCGCCCCACTGCCCCCGGCTGCGGTCGAGCACGGCGAAGTCGCGTTTCGCGCCGTCTTCCTGGATCAGCACGTTCCAGGGGTGGAAGTCGCCGTGCACCTCGCTTAAGCGGTGGGTGAAGCCCCGCAGCTTCCAGCGCCAGTCGATCACGCGTTTTTCCAAGGCGCAAAATTTTTCCGGCGGGAACAACTCGTAGGGATGCGGGTAGGCGTCCACCAGTCCGAAAATGCATTCCGACGCGCCGATCAGGTTGCGCACCCGGCGCAGGTACAAATCCGCGTCGTCCTTTTTGACGGCGTGCACCCGGGCCAGCCATTTGGCGAATTCCCGGGCCATGCGCACATCCCTGTCTTCCAGGCCCGTCTTCTGGATGCGCTGCAAATCCAGGTAATAGTCGTAGCCTTGGGCCTTCTCGCTGATGATGAAAAATTCCTTGGGCGCGCTGACCGGCACCAGCCGGTCGTCCCGGTCGAAATAGCCGAGCCCGATGGGACGCACATGCTTTTCCATGCGCCCCCCGGCCTCGTACTGGAACATCAATATGGCCGCCCGGTCCCAGTAGAACTGATGCCCGTACTTGTCCCCGCGCATGATGGACAGCACGCCGTGGCGCGCTTCGCCGTCGACCTCGAAATCCAGGCATACCGGCTTGCCGTAGCCGAATTCCTTCATGCCCTGGCCGTCCGCGCCCATGGCGCATACGCCGATAAGCCGCGCGCCGTCGCCGAAAGATTCGCGCAAATAGCGCTCCACAGCCTCGGGCCGCACCACGATGGGCGTCTTTTCCTCGGTCCCTTTGCGCATGGCTGGCTCCTTTGGGGGAGTGGTGTGGTTGGTGGAATGCGATGCGGGGGGAGGGAACCCCTTTTTTTCAAAAAGGGGTTCCCTCCCCCCGCATCCCCCCTCCCTCCCCAAAAACTTTCAAAGGGTTTGGAGTGACGGTAAGCCGGAACGCGGCGTGGGGGCAAGACGTTTCGGGGGAAACAAGGGGGAGGAGGAAGGTCGCGCCTGGGATGGGACGAAGGAAGACAGGAGTTTTGTTTGGGAGAGAAAAGAATGTCGATGCCTACACTGATAAAAAGTTTAGCAAGGGGAGAGCGCGAGAGGGGAGAACCCTTTTTAAAGGGTTTCCCCTCTCGCACTTTTCCTCTCCCTTCCTAGTTCTCTAAAACCGCTTTTTCCAGTACGCCGAGCGTTTTTTCATGGTTTCTTCGAGCCGGGCCAGTTCGCGGCGATCGTCGTCGTTTTTGGCGGCGGCCTTGGCTTTTTCCATCTGGAATTTGGCCTGACGGGGGTTGTTTTCGTAGATGGCGGCGTAGGTCAGGTTGAGGTAGGCGTGGAAGATGTCGCCGGCCTGGCCGAGCACCTGGCCGTAGATGGCGCGGATTTCCGGGTTTTCCGGCACGCGCATGCGCACCTGGTCCAGGTAGGTCACGGCTTCCCTGTAATTGCCTTCCTGGGCCAGCATGCGGCCGTATTCGTAATTGGCGTCGATATCCCGGGGATTTTGCCGCAGGGCCGCCTGGAGCAGGCTCTTGGCCCGGGCGAAGTCGCGGATCTTCAGGAAATAGCGGCCCGATTCGCGCAGCACCAGCGCGTCCTTGCCGCCGCAGGCCAGCGCCGTCTCGAAGGCCGATTTGGCCTGGCTCACGTCGGCCAGCGACCGGGACAGGGCGATGGCCAGCCCGAGCTTGTCCAGGCAGGTGGCCTTGTCCCCGAGCTTGCGGAAGTAGGCCACGGCGTTGTTGGCGTCGGTGTAGCGGGCGCGCACCAGCATCTGGGCGCGTTTGAAGGCCACATCGTTGTCCTTGCGGTCGAGCACGTTTTTGGGCAGCAGCTTCAGCCGGTCCCTGAGGTAGCCCATGCGTTCCTCAAGGCCGGGGTGGGTGCTCAGGTAGGTGGGAATCACGCCGCCGCCCTGCATGAAGCGCAGCCGGCGCATGGTTTCAAAGGCCTCGACGAGCCCTTGGGGCCGGTAGCCGGCGGCGACGAGGGTGTTCATGCCGACCTGGTCGGCCTCGCGTTCGTCGTCGCGGGAATACTTCAGGTAGGCATGGGCCGAGGCCGCCTGGCTGCCTATGGCGACGGCGCTGCCGAGGTCGCGGTTGCCGGTGGTCTGGCCGAGGATGACGCCGGCCAGGACGCCGACGAGTTGGCCGATGGAAAGGGCTTGCATTTCACCCATGCGCTTGGCGATGTGCTGCTGGCTGACGTGGCCCAGTTCGTGGGCCAGAACGCCGGCCACCTCGGATTCGTGATCCATCTGGAGCAGCAGGCCGGTGTAGACGAAGACGTAGCCGGCCGGGCCGGCGAACGCGTTGACGGCGTTGTTGTTGATGACGCCGAGGGTGATGGGAAAGGCCATGGGCGGCTTGACCCGCACCAGCCGGTTGATGATGCCCTGGATGTAATCGTTGACTTCGGTGTCTTCGATCAAGGGCATCCGGGCCCGGATGAGCGCGTTGAACTTCTCGCCGAGCTCGCGCTCGTCCTTGAGGTCGAAGGAGAAGAGGCTGGCCTGGGCCGCGGGGACAAGGACCGCGGTCACGAAGAAAAAGACGGCGGCCAGGGCCGCGGCAAGTCGCCGGGTCACGCCCGGCGCGAAGCGGAAGCGTTGGACGGACATAGCCGGTATATATCTCGATCCAGGCGGGAAGGAAAGTCGACGGCGCTTCCCTAACCCATCTTTCATAAAGGGCTTTCAAGCGGGCTGGGCAAAAAAAAAGCGACGGGGAACGGCCGGAGCGCCGACCGTTCCCCGAGCGGAGGAAAAACCGGGTATATTCCCGGCTACTTATTCATGAGGTCGAGGAACTCGCGGTTGTTTTTCGTGCCGCGCATCTTGTCGAGCAGGAACTCCATGGAGTCGATGGGGCTCATGGGGGCGAGCAGCTTGCGCAGAATCCAGACGCGGTTGAGCACGTCGGTTTCGAGCAGCAGCTCCTCCTTGCGGGTGCCGGACCGGTTGATGTCGATGGCCGGGAAGACGCGCTTTTCGGCGAGGTGGCGGTCCAGATAGATTTCCATGTTGCCGGTGCCCTTGAACTCCTCGAAAATGACTTCGTCCATGCGGGAACCGGTGTCGATGAGCGCCGTGGCGATGATGGTGAGCGATCCGCCGCCCTCAATGTTGCGGGCCGCGCCGAAAAAGCGCTTGGGCCGCTGCAGGGCGTTGGCGTCGAGGCCGCCGGAGAGCACGCGTCCGGACGAGGGGGTTACGGCGTTGTAGGCGCGGCCGAGACGGGTGATGCTGTCGAGGAGGATCACCACGTCGATCTTGCGTTCGACCAGGCGCTTGGCCTTTTCGATGACCATCTCGGCCACCTGCACGTGGCGCTGGGGCGGCTCGTCGAAGGTGGAGGAGACGACCTCGGCCTTGACCGTGCGCTCCATGTCCGTGACTTCCTCGGGGCGTTCGTCGATCAGCAGCACGATGAGGAAGACGTCGGGGCGGTTGGCGTTGATGGAGTTGGCGATGGTCTGCAACAGCATGGTCTTGCCGGTGCGGGGCGGGGCGACGATGATGCCGCGCTGGCCATGGCCGATGGGGGTCAGGAGGTCGATGACCCGGGACGAGTAGTTCTCCGCTCCGTTTTCCATGACGTAGCGCTTGTCGGGATAAAGCGGCGTCAGGTTGTCGAAGAGCACCAGGTTTCGCGAGGCCTCGGGCGGGGCGAAGCCGATCTCGCCCACGCGCAACAGGGCGAAATAACGTTCGCCTTCCTTGGGCGGGCGGATCTGGCCGGAAACCACGTCGCCCTTGCGCAGGCCGAAGCGGCGTATCTGGGAGGGCGAGACGTAGATGTCGTCGGGGCCCGGCATGTAGCTGTACATGGGCGAGCGCAAGAATCCGAAGCCATCGGGCAGGATTTCCAGCACGCCTTCGCCGAAAATGGCGCCGTTTTGGGAGGCGCAGCTTTGCAGCAGGGCGAAGATGAGCTCCTGCTTGCGCATGCCGTTGGGATTCTCGACGTTGTATTGGACGGCCAGGTCCATCAACTCGGGCATGCTTTTGAGCTTGAGTTCGGAGAGGTTCATGGACGTCTCCATGAGGCCCGGTTTCGCTGCAGGTGGTTGCACAATGTCGTCGTTTTCGACGGTATCGGTAGGTGCGGGAGGGGGAGGGGACTGGGGCGGACGTCCACGGCGTTTTGGTGCGTTGCTCACAGGAATAGCCCGGCGCAAAGATGCGCATATTGAAGTGAAAGAAAAAACCCGATGCAGCGTGAGTTCAGTGGGGTCGCTCCACGGGGGGAACGGCGCAAACTCGCTTTTTTACGGGGACCAGGGCAGTGGGGGACAGACCGACAACGGCCTGGAACGATCCATATACATTTTCCGGGGACTGTCAAGCGCATGGGCGGCTTTGGGTCGAAAAGAGCCGCCGGCCCGGATCATTCCTCGGGTTTGGGCGCCAGAACGTCGGCGAAGATCTCGTTGATGACGTCTTTTATTTCCTGCTGGTCCTTGTCCAGGGCCAGGGCCAGCTCGAGGGTGAGCAGGCTGGTGGCCTGCTCGAGCAACCGGCGCTCGCCGAAGGAAAGCTCCTTGTTCTGGCCGATCAGCAGCAGTTCCTTGAGCACGTAGGCCACGTCGGCCAGATCGCCGCTTTTGAGCTTCTCGGAATATTCGCGGTAGCGGCGGTTCCAGTTCTGGCCGGTGTAGCCGGTGAAATCCGACCGGTCCTTGAGGGACTCGATGATGGCCAGCCCTTCCTCGGCCGTACACAGCGGCCGCAGGCCCACGTTTTCGGCGTTGGCCACCGGGACCATGAGCGTGACGTTGTTGCTGAGGATGCGAACGATAAAGAAATCAGCCGAGGTCCCGCCGATTACCTGGGTCTCGATACGTTCGACCCTGCCCACTCCCTGGGCCGGATACACGACAAGTTGTTCCTCGGAAAACACCGTTCGACTCCTTTCGGAAATCGCGCGTTAGGCACGCACGATCGCCGTCTAGGAGCCAAAATAGCGCACTTGCCGCCATGTGTCCACGCATTCGGACGTGATGCTCGGAGTCTGAGGGCGTTAGGGGGAGGGATCAAGCGCCTATTTCAGGCGGATGTGGCGGCAAACGCTCCGGCCCGGCTCATGGCCGTTTCCAAGCCGTCCTCGAAATAGGTGAAGACGGCGTCCACGGCGGCCGGCAATACTTGGCGCACCACGGCCATTTCCTCGCCGCGGAAGGGTTCGAGCACGTAGCCGGCCACATCGCGTCCCGGCTCGGGGCGACCGATGCCCAGGCGCAGCCGGACGAAATCCGGGCTGCCGAGTTCCTGGGTCAGGGATTTGAGGCCGTTGTGGCCGGCGTTGCCGCCGCCGCGTTTGGCCCGCATGCGCCCGAGCGGCAGGTCGAGTTCGTCGTGGATGACCAGGACGTCGGTCGGGGCGAGCTTGTAGAAATCCATGGCCGCGCGCACGGCCCGGCCGCTCAGGTTCATGTAGGTCAACGGCTTGACGCACACGAACTGGGCAAAGGCGCCGCCCGGCAGCACGGGCAGGGCGATGGCGACGGCGTCCATGTCCTTGCGGGAGGTCATGGCCGATTTGGGCGCGCCGCCGAGTTCGCGCGCCCGGGCGATCAGGGCGTCGACGGCCAGAAAGCCGAAATTGTGCCGCGTCGCGGCGTAGCGGGGGCCCGGATTGCCGAGGCCCACGATGAGGGCGGAAACAGCCATGGCGGTTTTTTGCCTCTGGGCGGCGGCGTCAAAAAGGGCGGAACGCGCCTGGAAAGCCGGTGGCGCGTCCCGCCCGAAAAGGCGCGATGCCTCTTGCGTGCGTCGGGTTAGGCCTCGGCCTCGGCGGCCGGCTCTTCGGCGGCGGCCGTTTCCTCGCCCTGGTCCTCGGTCTCGATGACCACGGCCAGCAGGGAGAAGTTGTCCTCGTAGACGGCCTTGACGCCCTCGGGCAGGACCAGGTCGGCGACCTGGACGCTCTCGTTGACGTCGAGGTTGGTGATGTCGATGACCACCCTGTCCGGGATGGCCAGGGGCAGGCAGACGACCTCGATGGACTCGCGGTACACTTCCAAAGCGCCGCCCTTGACCTGGCCCTTGGCCTTGCCGGTGACGACCACGGGGATGTGGACGTGGATGGCCTTGGTCAGGTCCACGCCGTAGAAGTCGACGTGGGTGATGCGGGGCTTGGTCGGGTGGTGCTCGACCTTCCACATCAGGGAGGGCTTGGTCTCCTCGCCGGCGTCGGTGGCGATCTTGAGGTCGAAGACGTGGGAGGAAGCGGTCTTGGCGTAGAGCTTTTGCAGCGGGAGGTGCTCGACCATGACCGGAACATTGGCGCCGGTGGCGTCGTAATAGATGCCGGGGACCATGTCCTTGGCACGCAGCTTCCGGTTGGCCCCCTTGCCGAGGCCCGTGCGGGTCGTCACGGCGAGGGAAAGAGTCTCTTTCATGGCAGGTATCTCCTTTGCGCCCGTGGGCGAAATATGATTTTGGGTCAGGCGGCGCGTGCCGGCATCTACGTGAAAAGCACACTCACCGAGGATTCGGTGTGGATGTTGTGAATGGCCTTGGCCAGAAGCCCGGCGATGGACAGGACCTTGATCTTGGAGCAGGCCTTGGCCGTTTCGTTGAGGGGAATGGTGTTGGTGGTGACGATCTGGGTGAACGGCGAGGCTTCCAGGCGCTCGATGGCCGGGCCGGAGAGCACGGGGTGGGTGGCGGCGGCCATGACCTCGCGGGCGCCGTTCTCGAGCAGCACGGTGCCGGCCTGGCACATGGTGCCGGCGGTGTCGATCATGTCGTCGAGGACCACACACAGCTTGTCGGTGACGTCGCCGATGACGTGCATGGCCTGGGCCTGGTTGGGGGCGTCGCGCCTTTTGTCGATGATGGCGAGGCTGCCGCCCAGGCGTTTGGCGAAGGCCCGGGCCCGTTCCACGCCGCCGGCGTCGGGGGAGACCACGCAGACGTTTTCCCCGGAAAATTCCTTGAAATATTCGGCCATGATCGGGGCGGAGAAAAGATTGTCCACGGGCAGGTTGAAAAAGCCCTGGATCTGGCCGGCGTGCAGGTCGATGGTGAGCAGGCGGTTCATGCCGGCGACGGTGAGGAAGTCGGCCACGAGCTTGGCGGAAATCGGGGCGCGCGGGGCCACCTTGCGGTCCTGGCGGGCGTAGCCGTAGTAGGGGACCACGGCGGTGACGCGCTGGGCGCTGGCGCGCTTTAAGGCGTCGAGGATCAGGCACAGCTCCATCAGGTTGTAGTTGACCGGATAGGAGGTGGACTGAATGACGAAGATATCACAGCCACGGACGTTGGCGCCGATTTCGACGCGGATTTCGCCGTCGCTGAACGTGCCGACCTTGGCCGGAAGCAGCGTGCAGCCGAGATGGTCGCAAATGGCGGCGGCCAGGACGGGGTTGGATGTTCCGGTCAGTATCTTCAGATCGCCTTGCGCCATGCCGGGCCTCGGGGAAGGTATGGGCCGCCGGGATGGCCGGGCGGCGGGGCCGCCGTCGCCGGCGGGCCGGGTTGCTTCGGAAATATGGCTGGGGCGGTAGGACTCGAACCCACGAATGCGGGGACCAAAACCCCGTGCCTTACCTACTTGGCGACGCCCCAGTATGCCGTTTCGCCCGAAGGCGAATACATTCGCGGTGATCCGTGTCGCACCGCCTACAGCGACGCGAGGAAGGTGCGGGGACCGTCTCCGGACAGGTCGGCCAGGGCCATGACGGCCGTCTGGCGCTGCCGGAAAAGTCCGAACACCGCGGAACCCGTGCCGGAAAGAAGGGCGCCCGCCGCCCCGAGGGCCAGCAGGCGTTCCTTGACCCGCCCGAGTTCCGGGTGGGCGGCGAATACGACGGGTTCAAAATCGTTTCGCAGTGGCGCTCCGGTCACGCAAAACGCCCTTCTATTAGCGTCAAAAACGCTTGTCAAGAGGCTGGCCCCGGCTTTGGCGGGGAAAGTTCTGGCCGCGTCCAGGGCGGCGTAGGCCCAGGCCGTGGGAACGTGGCAGGGGGAGCAGACCACGGCCGCATGCCAGCCGGAAAGCCCCGGATCGGTGGGGATGAGGCATTCGCCGACGCCGGTGGCCATGGCCGGCGCGCCGAGCAGGAAAAAGGGAACATCGGCGCCGAGAGCCAGGGCCAGGGTGGCAAGCCCGGGTTCGGCCAGGGCGGCCTCGCCGGCCCGGTCGTTCAAATAGCGAAGCATGACGGCCGCGTCCGAGGAGCCGCCGCCAAGGCCCGCGCCGTGGGGAATGCGCTTTTTGAGGCTCGCTTCGAGCCGCGGGGAAAAGCCCGTGGCCGCGGCAAAGGCGCGGTAGGCCCGCACCACCAGGTTGTCGTCGGTTTCCAGCTCCGGGTCCGAGCAGGACAGCTCGATGTCGCCCGGCTCGTCGAAACGGCGGATGAAAAAGGCGTCGCACGGTTCGGGCAGGGGCAGGAAAAAGGTGTCGATGTCGTGGTAGCCGTCCGGGCGACGGGGACCGACGGCAAGGCGCAAGTTGACCTTGCAGGGGACGGGGAGGGCGGTTTCCTCGGCGCAGTGGGAGGGCAAGGCCATGGGCGAGCCTGTCATGCCGCGGGCGCGGGGAAACCCCACGCCCGCGGTCGGTTGGTTATTTGGAATCCTTCAGGGGCACGGTCCGGAAGATGGTCTGGCGCTGCCGCTTGATCTGCAGCATGACCACACCCTTCTTCTTGCCGTCGGTGTCCACGACCTTCTTGAATTCCTCGGGGGTGGAAACCGGCTGCTGGTTGACTTCGAGCACCACGTCGCCGGGGCGCACGTCGGACTGCTCGGCATCGGAACCATCCGCGACCTCCGTTATCAGCAGGCCGCGCGCCTTGTCCATGCCCAGGGCCTTGGCCTCCTTGCCGGTGATGGGGCGCAGGGACAGGCCGATGATGGTGGTGGCATTTTCCGGCCCGGATTCGTCGCCTTCCATCTGGCCGCGCTCCTGGGCCAGCTTCTTGGCGTCCCGCTGGCCCAGGGTGACGGAAACGGTGACGGGCTCGCCCTTGCGCAGCAGGGTCATTTCAGTCGACTGGCCGGGCTTGAGGGTGGCCACGCGGCGCAGCAGTCCGTTGGAGTTGTCAACCTTTTCGCCGGCGATGGCGGTGATCACGTCGCCGCTTTTGAGGCCGGCCTTGGCGGCGGGCTGGCCGTCCATGACCGAGGTGACCAGGGCGCCCTTGGTGTTTTCCATGCCCAGGGCCTTGGCCGTGTTTTCATCGATGTCCTGGATGGTCACGCCGAGCCAGCCGCGCTTGACGGTTTTGCCCTGGCGCAGTTGGTCGATGACGTTTTTGGCCATGTCGGACGGGATGGCGAAGCCGATGCCCTGGCCCGAGGCCACGATGGCGGTGTTGATGCCCACGACCTTGCCGTCGAGGTCGATCAGGGGGCCGCCGGAGTTGCCGGGGTTGATGGAGGCGTCGGTCTGGATGAAGTTGTCGAAGGGACCGGCGCCGATGATGCGGCCCTTGGCGCTGACGATGCCCAGGGTGACGGTGTTTTCCAGGCCGAAGGGGTTGCCGATGGCCAGCACCCAGGCGCCGACCTTGAGCTTGGAGGAGTCGCCGAATTCGAGGTAGGGCAGGTTGGACTTGCCATCGACCTTGAGCAGGGCCAAGTCGGTTTCCTGATCGCGGCCGACGATCTTGGCCTTGACCGGGGTTTCGTTATCCTTGAACTGGACCTTGACCTCGTCGGCGTTGTCGATGACGTGGTTGTTGGTCACGATGTAGCCGTCGGCGGAGATGACGAAGCCGGAGCCCAGCGAGCGCTGCTTGTGGGGATGGCCGCCACCGCGTCCCTGGGGGCCGAAGAATTTCTGGAACTGGTCGAAAAAGTCGTCCATAGGCCCGCCACCGCGCTTATGGAACTGCTCGAAGAGGTCGCGCATGTTTTCCTGGGCCTTGATGGTTTTGGTGGTGGAGATGTTGACGACCGCCGGGCCGGCCTTGTCGACCAGTTCGGTGATGTCCGGCAGGGGGATGCGCGCCGCGGCCAGGCTGGCCCAGGCCAGAAAGAGCAGGGCGGCGGTAAGGGGAGCGAGGATGCGTTTGGCCATGGTGAACTCCTGCGTCGTTGCCGGGGGCTCGCATGCGGAGCCTGTCCGGGGGTGATGTGATTTCCGGGGGTGCCGGAAGGTTTCGCGGGTTGCGGCAATGGTATTTTGGTATACGCCGCTCGCGGTTGTTGTAAACCGAATCCTTTGTTCGGAGCGTTGCCGGGCGTCGGTTGAGCCCGTATCCCGACGTCGCCTTGTCGTTCGCTTGGCATGCCGTTTTGTTGACAAGTCGCGTTCGGGCAAATAATAAAATTTGTTCGGCGCGCGTCAATCGGCGCGGGCGAGCGAAACGACGGCCTTCGCAAGATTTGGTCAGAAAGAAGAGTTGTTTGATTTCGCGATGTTAACAAATGGCGACTGACCCGTATCCGGGTCAAGCTGAAAGCTGTATGAACATCGTTTCATGCGCTTGCCCTGCTCCCGTAGCTCAGTTGGATAGAGCGATCGCCTCCTAAGCGATAGGCCATGCGTTCGAATCGCATCGGGAGCACCAGAAAAATCAAGGGGTTGGACCAGGATGGTCTAACCCCTTTTGCGTTTATGGAAGGATTGGTCCCGCTATGGTCCCGCTGCGAAGGGGACAGGTCGGGACGTTGATGTAAGGCGGCGCGCGATTTGGCACTGATTTGCACTTCGTTCGGCACCCCGCCCTGACGCTCCTCTTTTTAATATCGTGCGCCCCGTTGCCCTCCTTCGTCCGCCTCGATGGACATCCGGCAATGGCCGGCTCCGAAAACGCCGTCCAGGCAGATTTCCAACACGCGCCCCATGCGGCTACCGGCGGCGGACGCCTTGCCTACGCGACTGGAAACCGTTTCGTCGGGGTCGCCGCCGGTCAGGACGGACAGAAATTGGTCTAGGCCGAGCAGGACGTTCCAGCAGTAGCGTTCAAGCTTGTTGCTCATAACTGAAAGACTCCATCCTTCAGTTGCTGCAAGCGCTCGTCGGTGGCGAGGTAGTTCTTTTCCCGCAGCATCCGCAGGGAACTTTGCGTGAGCGGAGCGGCCATATCCACGTAGCCGACGGCCCGGATGAAGGCCCACATGCGCTTGACGTCGCTGTCCGTGGCTTCGGCGACCAGGACGGCGTCCAGTTCGTCCTGGTTGAAAAGGCGCATGAACTCGGCCGGGGTGAAGCGGACACTGGCGGGCGACCGTACCGAAGCCGGAGGGGCGGCCGTCCGCGTTACGACCTCGGACCATGTCGCCGGCGCGAACAGCGTGTGTTGTTGGCCATCCATCTCGACGACTGCCGTCGAGTAGCCCTGGAACGCCGGGCGCACGACCGCGCAGGCATCGTGCCCAGAGATGATGCGGATCTCGTCCGAACCGATGGTCACGGTCGCGTCGTTGCCTCAGGGATCATGATGCCGAGGGCGGCCAGGAAATCCCGGGACTCTGCCGACAGAGGTTTGTATAAGAAGTGATCATGCCACCCACCCCATTTGAGCAAAGGATTTGGCCTGGGTTGAACCGGGACCTCCAGACCCGCCGTTGACACAGTGCGGCCCAGTCGCCACGCTCGCGGGACCTCCGTTGGCCGTCATGGCTCCGGCGTTGCTGTAGGTGCCATCGTAGAAGAAGTTAATAGATCCACCGCCGGAGCTGCCACCTCCCGCGCTGGTATTAGAGCCATAAGGTGCTCCACCAACCAATCCATTTGCCGTTAATTGAGCGCCGGCAGCGATTTCAACATTTCCTCGGCCAATATTGATGAGGACCCCACCAGTACCATCAGCACCGTTACTACTGGGACCATTGTTCCCCGTGCCGCCGGGATTTCCCGCGCCTCCCCCGACAGTGTTTACGCTGGCGTCAGGCGAGGCTATCCCCCCCCCTCCACCATATAAATCGGGGCCGGCAACACACCGAGACTGAGCCGCTCCCGCACTACCAGCTCCGCCACCCCACGGCCTGCCTGGAGCTCCATCCGCCGATGAGCCGGCGTAGGCCACACTGCCACTCGCGCCTCCTCCGGTACCCCCATTCGTGCCGCTGAGTCCGGGTGCCCCCGCTATATATGTAGTGGATTGAAATCTTCCCTGACCGCCAAGCCCGCATCCGGCGGCGGAGAGGATAACGCTCCCGTAAGATACCCAGGTCGCCCAATCGCACGACACATCACCGAGGCCGTGCAGACGATCCACGTAAAGATTGGGGTCGAAGATGCAGTACCCGGTGGACTTGATCCAATCCAGGAACTCCTTGTAGCTCGTGCCTTTTCCGCTGAAGGTGATCTGCGCCGGGACAAAGAGGTCCCGAACTACCCACTTGCTCGATCCGGCAGCACCTCTCGCCGTCATGATCATGGCCCCGGCCGCTCCCATGGTCAGAGTATCCCACAGCGGCATGAATCCACGGCACCGACTGGTCACGGAGAGCGGGGCGTTGACGGTCAGGTTGCGGGCCCGCAGGACCTGGATGGGGCCATCCAGACTGGATGCGATATTCGTGGTCGCATTGATCGTCAGATCGCCGTTGGCATCACAAAGGGGATGATAGTTGTAGAGAGCGAAGAAGTTGGCCAGCTTGGGGCCGGGCGTCCATACCCTGGTCCAGGGCAGGGGATCGCGGAATCTCGTTATACCCATGGCTACCCCTCATCTCCCGAGGCCAGAAACGACACCGCCGCCACGTTGGAGCGCGCCCGCAACTTGTCCGGCGTGTCGCTTGAGGCGATGCAGACCTTGGTGTCGATATGGATGGATTCGCCGGGTGCCAGCGACGCCATGAGGATGGTGGCCAGAATCGTGTCATCGGCGGTCGTGAGCGTCACGACCACGTCGGCGGTTGCCGCCGGGTCGGTGTTGCAGACGATCAGGCCGATCACGGCCACCTCAAGGCTTGGCGTCGGCACGACCAAGTCGGTGGCCACGCCGGCCTCCACGCTCGCTAACGGCCAGGGTTTCAGCGCCATACTCCCGTCCTCCTACCCGACAATGATGGCCAGCCGCCTGGCCTTGGACATATTGCCGACCGGGCCGGCCGGGCCGACCTCGCCCCGGAGGCCGGTGACGGCCGTGGTCACGCGCAGGCCGAACAGGACGTTCCAGCAGTAGCGTTCAAGCCTGTTGCTCATAACTGAAAGACTCCATCCTTTAGTTGCTGCAAGCGCTCGTCGGTGGCGAGGTAGTTCTTTTCCCGCAGCATCCGCAGGGAACTTTGCGTGAGCGGATCGGCCATATCCACGTAGCCGACAGCCCGGATGAAGGCCCACATGCGGCGCACGTCGGTGTCCGTGGCTTCGGCGGCCAGGACGGCGTCCAGCTCGTTTTGAGTGAAAAGGCGCATGAACTCGGCCGGGCTAAACCGGGCTTGCGCTGGCGGATTGTCGATGTCATCACGCCAGGCGCTGATGGCTTCGAGAGTCGACGGGTTGAACAGGACGTGGCGCTGTCCCGAAGCGTCCTCGTAGACCACGGTCGGATAGCCCTGGATATTGGACATAAGCGCCACGGCCGTCGCGTGATCGGTGATGACATCGCCGGGTACAGGGTTGGCGGTCTGCCAGAGGGCCAGTAAGTTCCGGCTGGCCGCGACCAAGTCGGAATGGAGTAAAAAGAGCCCTTGTGCCATATATCACCACCCCATTTGGACGAACGTTTTTATTGATGTTGCCCCGGCACCGCCATTTCCGCCGGCCGGACTGCCAGACCCTGCGGATCCGTTGGCCCTGATCGTCCCAGAATTCGACAAGGTACCACCGTAATACAGGCCCACAAAGCCGCCGCCGGCTTGGCCATAACCGGAGGAGGAGAGGTATGCTGTGGCGTCGGCAGAGAGTACCGCTCCTGTGGTTATGGTGACGTTGCCCCGGCAGATGATCAAAAGGATTCCGCCCCCGTACAACGCCGAATACTGATCGGCGTCGGGATGATAGGCGTTGTCCTCAGCCATCTCCGATCCGGCTCCCCCACCCCACATTTGCCCAGGAGCCGAAAATCCGTTTGAGGAGATGTACCCCGCGCCGGATGCGTATATCCCACCGCACCCGCCCCCTCCTGGAGCGGAGAGTCCTGCTCCCCCCGGGTTCCCCGCAATCTGGGATGCGGCTTGGGAGTACCGCGCCCCCCTGGCTCCCCGCCCCGATGCTGTAATGAGGTTTGTCCCACGACCAGCCCAGGAGACATAATCCGCAACGACGTCTGGCATGCCGGCCGGAGGTGCAGCAAAAAGGTTGGGGTCGAAAAGGCAGTACCCTGTTGCCTTGACCCAGTTTAAAAACGCCTGCGGCGAAACGTTTACCCCCGTAAAAACCATGCTTGTGGGAATGATCAGGTCCTGTTTTGTCCATTTGGACGACCCGACCGGGCCCTTGCCCGTCATGGACAGGCCGCCAGCGGACCCCATGGTCAGCGAGTCGCACAGGACGACGAGCCCCCGGCACCTGTTGGTCACGGTGAGCACCGCGTTGACCGTCAGCGCGCCGTACCGGACGACCTGCATAGGGCCGTCAAGAGTTGTGGGATTTGTCGTGGCCGACGCAATCGTCACATCACCCTGACTGCGGTACAGCGCAAAGAGATTGGCGATATTGGTCAAGGGGATCGTTTGCCGCCAACCCTTCGGATAATGCACCCCCATGGCTACCCCTCGTCTCCCGAGGCCAGAAACGACACTGCCGCCACGTTGGAGCGCGCCCGCAGTTTGTCCGGCGTGTCGCTTGAGGCGATGCAGACCTTGGTGTCGATATGGATGGATTCGCCGGGTGCCAGCGAGGCCATGAGGATGGTGGCCAGGATCGAGTCTGCGGCATTGGTGAGCGTCACGACCACGTCGGCGGTTGCCACCGGGTCGGTGTTGCAGACGATCAGGCCGATCACAGCCACCTCAAGGCTTGGCGTCGGCACGACCAGATCGGTGGCCACGCCTGCCTCCACGCTCGCTAACGGCCAGGGTTTAAGCGCCATACTCCCGTCCTCCTACCCGAAAATAATGGCCAGCCGCCTGGCCTTGGACATATCGCCGGCCGGGCCGACCTCGCCCCGGAGGCCGGCGACGGCCGTGGTCACGCGCAGGCCGAACAGGACGTTCCAGCAGTAGCGTTCAAGCTTGTTGCTCATAACTGAAAGACTCCATCCTTTAGGTGCTGCACGCGCTCGTCGGTGGCCAGGTAGTTCTTTTCCCGCAGCATCCGCAGGGAATTTTGCGTGAGCGGATCGGCCATATTCACATAGCCGACGGCCCGGATGAAGGCCCACATGCGCTTGACGTCGGCGTCCGTGGCTTCGGCGGCCAGGACGGCGTCCAGCTCATTTTGAGTGAAAAGGCGCATAAACTCGGCCGGAGTGTACCGGGTTTGCACAGGAGGGGTGTCGATCCCTTCGCGCCAGGCGCTGATCGCTTCCAGGGTCAACGGGTTGAACAGGCAATGCCGTTGCCCCTGGGCGTCCTCGTAGACAACGGCCGGATAGCCGGCGAATTGCGGCATGAGCGCCACGGCGGCCGCGTGATCGGTGATGACATCGCCGGGTACAGGGTTGGCGGTCTGCCAGAGGGCCAGTAAGTCCCGGCTGGCCGCGACCAAGTCGCAATGCAGCAAGATAAGTCCTTGAGCCATATCGCCTCTATGCTGCCCAGCCCATCTGGGCAAAGTTTTTTTCAGTTATTGGGGCCGCTCCGCCCGGTCCTCCATAGTACCCATTTAAGGGGACGGAATACCCACCGTTGGCGGTAGCCGTTCCGGCATCGGTTTTGGTGCCTCCATAAATGCAAATGTTCGCGCCAGCACCAGAACCACCATCACCGGCAGAGTAGCCACTCACCCCATTGGTGGAGCGCACGAAACCGGCAGCCAATGTGATGTCGCCTCTGCATACGATGATAAGATTCCCGCCAACACCCCAGGTCACCCCATAACAATCCCCGGGCAGCCCATAAGCGCCGTATCCATTGGCTGCCTGACCGCCGCGTCCGCCGCCCCATGGATAGCCGCGCTCCCCCCGTCCGCCGATGCTGGTCGAGGTAGGTTGCACGAAAGCCGCCGCGCTCGCGCCGCTGCCCGGCCCCTTGGCCCCAGCATTCCCCGTTGCCCCGTGCTGTCCGGAGGGTTGGCCGGCGGTTAAGGAGTTGGGCGCGGTGGCGGCGCCACAACCGGCGGCGGAGATCAACGTCAGGCCTGGGTCCAACGTGGCGACACAGTCGGCCATGGCGGCATCAGGGTATTGCCAGAATACCGGGTCACCAAGGAAAGTTCCTGTTTTGCGAATGCAACCCAGGACGTCTTGTTGATTGATTTTGCTGGCTTGTAGCACGATGCTGTTGGGAATGGTCACATCGTACAATGGCCAGGGGAAATTCGGGATGGCTCCCTTGGCATACATCGCAATGCTGCCGGCTGCTCCGCCAATGAGCGAATCGCAGAGAATCATCAACCCGCGACATCTGTTGCTCGCGGTGAGCGCCGCATTGACAGTCAGCCTGCCAAAGCGGGCAACCTGAATCGGACCATCCAGTGTCGTCGGAATGCTGGTGGCATTGGCAATCGTTACATCCCCTTGGCTGTCGTAAAAGTCAAAGAGCCTCGGCCCGACCGGTAATGTCGTCTGCCACCCCGGATAGAAGCGAACCCCCATGGCCTACCCCTCATCTCCCGAGGCCAGAAACGACACCGCCGCCACGTTGGAGCGCGCTCGCAACTTGTCCGGCGTGTCGCTTGAGGCGATGCAGACCTTGGTGTCGATATGGATGGATTCGCCGGGTGCCAGCGACGCCATGAGGATGGTGGCCAGGATCGCGTCTGCGGCATTGGTGAGCGTCACCACCACGTCGGCGGTTGCCGCCGGGTCGGTGTTGCAGACGATCAGGCCGATCACGGCCACCTCAAGGCTTGGCGTCGGCACGACCAGGTCGGTGGCCACGCCGGCCTCCACACTCGCTAACGGCCAGGGTTTCAGCGCCATGCTCTCGTCCTCCTACCCGAAAATGATGGCCATCTGTCTGGCCTTGGACATATCGCCGACAGGGCCGGCCTCGCCCCGGTCGCCTTTGTCCCCTTTGTCGCCCTTGTCTCCCTTTTCGCCTTTCTGGCCGGTTGCCCCTTGCGGGCCGGTCACGGCCGTGGCCACGCGCAGGCCGAGGACCACGTCGCATGGCGAATTGGGGATGGCCACGAAGCGCACGATGCTGCCGCCGAAGGGATCGGTCACAGTCAGGCTGTAGGCGCTGCCCTCGCTGCCGAGCGCATTGGGGAACAGCTCCAGGACCGCTTCGCCCTGGGCGTCGGTTGCGGCCTCGGCCGGGCCGAGCGTCACGTCCTGGCCCTGGTAGCGTTCCTGGCAGGTCAGGACGGCCTTGACCGCCGCGCCGGGCACGCCCTGGCCTTTTGTGTCCTGATAATGGACCGTGACAGGCACGGTGGGGATGGCGCTCATGCCGTGGCCTCGGCCTTGGGCCAGACAATGGCCTCGCGCACGGCCTGGACGGCTTCGGGCGTCGCGGCCTCCCGGACCTTTTTCTTGGCGGCCAGGCGCGCGGATTCGATGGCCGCGCCCATGGTGTGCCAGGCTTGCGACATGGCCAGGATGGTCTCAGCCACGGCTTTGGCTGTGTCGGCGGTGATGCCCACCTCGCCGGCGATGAGCGGATAGGCGGCCGGATCGGGATTTTCCGCCGCCAGGAACGCCGAGGCCTGCGCTTCCTTGGCCAGGTAGGTCATGGCCCGGCCCGGGGTGAGGCTCATGTAGGGCGCAAGCAGCGCGTCGGCCTGGGCGTCGATGGCGTCCTCGGCGGCGGCGCGGATCACGGCCATGTCCGGTTGCCAGGAGGCCGAGGCGACGTCCCAATTGTAGGCGCGGCCGGGCGGCGGCGTGCGCGTGTAGCCCTCGGGAATCGGTCCCACGGCCCGGATGGCCAGGGCGCTGCCATCGGCGGTGGCGTAGGCGGTTTGCCCCCGATAGTCCTCTTCCACGCGCCAGGTCTGGCCGTCGAAGACCGCCGCCTGGCCGTCGCCGGTCGCGGGCGGCGGCGTGGCCGTGCTCCCGGCCGGGAACAGGTAATTGGGGCTGCCGTCCGGGTTTTGCGGTCGGGCCGGGGACACGCGGGCTTCGGTTTCGCCCAGGAGCACGCCCTGGGCGTCGCACAGATACAGTTTCACGGCCTACCTCCAGCGTATGATGAACATGACGTTCGCGTTTTTCATGCGGGTTTCCGAAGCGGCGGGCACGTTGGCCAGGGCCGACGCGCCGTTCTTGTCGCTCGTCACCTGAAAATCCTTGGAATAGTAATTGTACGGGCCGTTATCCCAGGCCTGCACGTCCACCACGCCGGTCTGGCCGGCGGCGGTGCCGACCGTGCCGCCCAAGGGGTGGTTGTGCTTTTTGACGGCGTCGGCCTGGGTGGAGCCGACATGGTCGCCGCCGGTGCGCAGGGCCGCGTCCGGGTCCAGGCCACGTCCGTGGTCCCAGCCGCGAAGGGCCAGGCCGCGCAGGTCCGGCAGCCGAAAGTAGCTGGTGGGGGCCGTGCCCCAGGTGGTGCCGATAACGGCGTAGAGCGCCGTATAATCGACGATGGGCAGCGACGATCCGTCGCATTCCAGCCAGTCGCCGCTGGCCGGCAAGGTTTCGTGGGGCCATACCCGTATCTCGCCCACCTCGCTTGCGCCGGACAGCAGGTTGATGGCCTGGCGCAGCTGGTCGTAGTCGCCCTTGACCGGCGCGATGCCGGCGGCCTCGATGGTGCGCGTCAGGTTTTCCTGGACGTCGTTGAGCCAGGCGGCGGAAACGACCGTGGCCATCTGCGGGACGGTCGGGTCGCCCTCGGTGAAAAGACTGTTTACGGCTCCGGGGCCGTCTATGCGGTGCATTGCGATTATCCTCCGTAGGCAAAGTGGACCATGGTGTGGGCTGGTGCGGCGTTGCGGATGGCGCATTCCAGGAGCTGGTTGCTCCAGCTGACCAGCGGCTCGCCCGCGCCGGACACGCCGGCGCGGAAAAGCGTTGTCGGCTCGCCCGAGGCGTGGACCATCCAGACGAATTGCCAGGGCGCGCCCTGGGCCAGCGACTGCCCGGCGCGCCAGCCGGCGGCAAAGAGCGCCTCATAATTGGTGATGCGCTCCCCGGCGTGGGAGAAGCCGGCCCGAAACGGGTCGAACTCCTCGATGGTGACGGCGTAGCCGAGTTGCCCGGCCAGCCAGATGAAATAGGCCCGGTTGATGGCCGCCCGTTCGGTCAGGGCGATGGCCAGCAAGGCCAGGCGCTCTTGCAGGAGCAACCCCTGTTGGCGACAATCGCCGGGCAGGCCATAGACGCGCTCGTAATCCTCCAGCCATTCGAGGGCCGCCAGCGGCGTGAGGCCGCGCAACGGGTCGAGGCTGACCAGCAAGGCCGTATCCAGCGCCGCGCCCTCGGCTATCAGTTCCGGCTCGATGCGCCCGGTCGGGGCGTAGATTTCCGGCAAAAGCGCCTGGAGCAGCGCCGCATGGCCGGCCATCACAGCGCCTCCGCTTCGACCAGGCCCAGGCGCGGCCATTCCAGGCGCGTGGCGTCCACCACGGCCACGAAGTTGGCCTGCGGCACCTTCACCTGCCGGTCGATGACGCCGGGCAGGCTGGAGGACACGGCCTCGATCTTGGAGCGGTAGACCACGCCGCCGGGCGGCAGATCGGCCAGGGCGGCCTCCAGCGCGTCCTGAAGCTGGGCGGTGTATAGGGCCAGGGTGGTGACCGAGGCGTCCAGTCGCACAGCCACCTTCACGGCGACATCGACGGGCGTTGGCGACAGCACCCAGGCGTCCTTGCAGGCGGCCGGGCGATGCACGTCCACCACGGCCTGGGCGGCGGCGATGGCCGAGGGTGTGGCCGGGCCGTCCGGGCCGAGCACGGCCACGTCCACCGAGCCCAGGTCGCGCCTGTTCGGGAAGGTCCAGGCCCGGGAGATGCCGGCCACGGTCAGCGCCCAGCGCCGGTAGTCGTAGGCGTTGCCGCCGCCCGGCGGGTGCCGCATGTAATCCAGCAGCCGGGCCAGCAGCTCGGCGTCGGTCTCGGCGGCCAGACCGCCGGAAAGGGTTAGCCCCGCCTGGGACAGCACGCCTTCCGGGGCCTGGACGAACAGCACCGGCTCGCCGGCAAAGGTGGGCATGACGCCGGCCTTGGCGGCGGCCACAGGGACGACCACGCGGCCGTCCGCGCCGATGACGGCCTGGGCGGTCGTCTGGAAGGTCAGGCCCGTGGCCAGGTGGCGCACGGATTCGCCCGAGGCGATGACCGCGCCGGGCGTGCCTTGTACGACCAGGTCGCCGCCGGCAGCGATGGCGGGCTTTCGGGTGATGCCGCGAAGCGCGGCGTGCCGCTCCAGGTATTCCGGGTCGGCGGTATCGGGCAGCACCTGCCGGGCGATCCACAGCTGGTGCTGATAGAGGCCGTCCACGGCGGCGGCCACGGCCGTGCCGCGAATGGAGAAATCGCTGTCCGCGTCCGTGGCCGCGTCGGGAAGCTGGTTCTTGATGTCGCGCAGATACGCGGCGCGGATGTCTTCGAAGCTGGGAATGGTGTACATGGTCAGGCCACCTGCACCGGATGTTGAAAGGTGACCTGCCGGCCCAGGGCGTCCACAACGGTGATGCGGAGCAGACAGCGGCCGTCATGCGGCTGTTCGCTGATCACGTCGATGGAGCGCGCCCGTCCGTCGTCCAGGAGTGGTTGCAGGGCCGCGGCGGCATATTGGCGGGCCAATACGCCGATGCGGGGCAGGTCCTTGGAGCGCGCCAGCTCATGCAAACGCGACCCGATGGAAGGGTCCGCCCACCAGGAGCCGAGCGGTGTCGCCAAACGAATATAGACGGCGTTGCCCAGGTGGTTTATCCTGGTCTGTGAATACTCGCCGGTATATGGATCAATGCCTTTGTCGATGCCCATGGCCGCCACCATAGTGGCGGTGCGGGGTGGTGGGATAGGTGAAGGGGTTCAGGAAGTGAAAAAATACAATACGAAGTGGGGTTATTTAATATAAATGAAAAGGTGAAAACGTAGAATCAACTGTCTGATTTTTTTGACTTCAGGTTTTTTTCTTTTATGGCTTTCGCAACACGTTCTCTATAGATTGTCAACATTTGCGCAAACATAATAACACCCCAGCTTTCACGTATGGCGATACTTGAAACTGAAAATATGACAAATCTCCAAAAAAAATTACTAATAACACTTAAACCAACTAACACCCAAAGTATAAGCGCAACAAGAATAACTAGTATTGCCCGTTGGACGCTAAAAACATAACCAGTTATTCCCTCTTGATGGTATTTTGAAAGTTCATCCAGTTCTGCCGTAGTTAGTAAAGCTGTTATATTTCCAGACCATGCGAATGTAATCCCTGCCAAAATTCCCACAAATGGGATGATTATGTTTTTTGCTGAATCAACGATACAGTTGTCTAAGAATAATGAAGCTAGTAGCCCAACTAAGACATGAAGAATGAGCCAACGGTCTACGAAGACTTGAATTCCTGCTCTTCGTTCTCCATTTTTACAAAATAGCCACTTCCAA
The DNA here is from genome assembly GCF_000179555.1 of Solidesulfovibrio fructosivorans JJ]. Classification (NCBI taxonomy): domain Bacteria; kingdom Pseudomonadati; phylum Thermodesulfobacteriota; class Desulfovibrionia; order Desulfovibrionales; family Desulfovibrionaceae; genus Solidesulfovibrio; species Solidesulfovibrio fructosivorans. The sequence continues at coordinate 86,822 of NZ_AECZ01000006.1, read as the reverse complement.
AAACTCGGCGGCTTATTCATCTTCTACTCCCCTGATGGACTTATATTTATCCCGTAGTGCATTCAGTAGCTGTATCAGCTCTTGCTTATTTTTTGCATGGACCTCTTCAATGTCAATATTTGCGATATTAAACTTACTTTTTAGTTGTATCTTCTCACTTCTAAGCTCAGGGGTCTTTTGCACCCTTGCAGACGCATCCGATCCAGTTGCCGCTGCTGCATGAGTTAACTCTATCAATGGTTGACTTTTAAGCCCTTCTTCCGATCGCACCCCCGCTGTACTTGTTTCACCATCTGTTTCTTCAAGAAAGTTTTGCAACGGTTTTTCAAGCATTTCATTGAAGTCAAAAGGATTCTTACGGAAAAAAGTTACATCAAATTCAGTTATCTTAAAAGCAGATGAAAGGTGTTCAATGAAATCAATTGGGTTAGGGATGGGGTCTACTTGGCATCTGCACAGTTTAAAAAAATTTTGCTCATCTTTCTTCAAGTACTGGAAAAGGGGACCCTCGGAGAAATTGTTTATTATATACATTATATATTTAGCTAAAGTCGTAGGAAGAGGTGTGGCGCTGCATTTTTCTATTGCTAGAACTTGATTAAACGAGTCATATAAACACTTTGTACTTTCAACAATATCGTCTTCAGTTTCAATGAACAATCTATGCGTTGGATCATATTTGTCTCTGCTCTTTGTAGTCAATCTGCCAAATTTGAAAAATACAGACTTATCATCAATTTCTTCTGTGTTTGCCATAATCCATTCAATGCCTTTACGGACATAAGCACTTGGACGCAACTTAATAATCTCAAGAAGTAACTTGCCTCTGTCTAATTCAAATAGTGTTTTCTGGTCCCTTTTATTGACAAGCTTCAGTCTGAAAAAATAAAATCTATCCATAAATTTTCTCCTGATCCATTTTTTTAGTTAATACCTCCTTAAAAATGCCACCGTCAATCATAAGGCGTAGGTATAGCAGTGAAAATTTGCCATACGACCCAATAAACAGCCTCTTATATTCCAATCGGCTCATCCGTCGGTCCGCCGCCGTCGTTCTCGGGATGGACGTGATGCACCAGCGACACCCCGCCCGTGATGTGATCCACGTCCGCCCGGGACGTCCCGGTAATATGCAGATTCCCACGCCAGACGCCTTCGCAATCCGCCCCATCCTCGTCGCCGCCCAGGTCCCAAACGGGGGCGTATAAGCCCATGCGCTGGCTGGCGCGCAGGCGGATGCGCGCCGCCGTCATGTCGATTTCGTCCTTGGCCCGGACCTCCAGCTTGTCGCATTCGATGGCCACGACCTTGTCCTGCTTCAGGGTGATCTTGGCCCCGGCCTGGTTGTAGACGCAGACCTCGCCGCTTTTAAGCGCCTGCACGCGGTAGTTGCCGTGTTCGGTGGCCACGATGACGCTGTGCGCGGTCTTGCCCCCAAGGGGCAGCACGATGCACTGGCTGCCGGCCGGGGGCGCGCTGGTAAAGCCGAACTGCTGGAAGACTTCGGAAGCCTGCAACTGCTCGCCGGCCAGGCCATCGGCCTGCAACAGCTGCACGCCGGGCGTGGTGTCCAGCGCCGTGAGAACGGCCCGAAACCCCAGGCGCACCCGGGACAAGGCGCGCGCGATCTTGGCGTCCACACGCCGCAAAAAATCGTTGCTCATGACAAATCCACCGAGTGTCCTTTCTAGGCCTTGTTTTTCCTTGTGCCCTTGCCGCCGGTCTTGGCCAGCTCGGGCAGCCAGACGCCGTCCTCTTTGAGCGTCAGCTCGGTGACGCCGCCCTTGTCGCGGCCGCCGAGGAACGTGCGGCCCATGAGGAAATAGGTGGCATCCAGGCCATGGGGCTCGCTGACCAGCCGCACCCGCTGGCCAGGCGTCCAGGGCTTGCCGCTTTCCCCCTGTCCCGTGACGCGATGGCCGCGCACCAGGGCGGTGAGGGTCAGGCCCTCCAGCCGCGAATCCATAAGCGCCTTTTGCGCCCGGCGCTTGGCCTCGGCCGCGCCGTCGCAGTCGCCGGCGACCAGAATGCGAGGCCGGTAGCCCGGCACGTCCGGGTCGGTCTCCCGGTGCTGGATGTTGTGTTGGCCGTCGGCCGTCTCGGTGCCGTGGGACTGGCCCAGCACGGTCACCTCGCTGTAGCGGCCGGACACGTCTTCGGTCACGGCAAGCGACAGGACGTTGTTGCCTTGCCCGTCCAGGCGCATGACCAGCGTGACCACGGGCACGGCGGCGTAATCCGGGCCGCCGACCACCAGCGTGCCGTCTGGCTCGAACCAGGCCCAACAGCCGTTGGCTTCGCAGGCCTGCCCCAAGGCGTCCCAGGCGGTCATGCCCGGCTCGATCTCCACCTTCTCTCGCGCGCTTACGACGTCCACCCGGATTTTCGAGACCCCGAGCGGCCGCACGGCCAGGTCCACCACTTCGGTGAGCGTGACCTTGCGCCGGGTGAAGATGGGGGCCGAGCAGTCCACCAGCACTGCCGCGCCGTCGCGGCCGGAAAGCGTCAGGGCGTGTTGGCCCTTGGCCACCTCGCGCTCGATGCGGTCGATGCGGCCGGTCAGGACCACGTCCTGGCCCAGGCAGGCCTCCATGGCCGCCCAGGGCCGCACCGTGGCCGGAATCCTGTCCGCCGGGATGCCGAGCGTCACGCGCCAGGCGTCGGCCGGGGTGATCAGGTGCGACTCGATGCGGTAGCTGGTCCAGTCCCGGTGCTCCCGGCCGGCCACGCGGAGGGTGATGCGCTCGTCGGCGGCGTCAGCTGGCGAAGCCATAGAGCACTTGGCCTTGGGCCACGAAATTGGGATTGCGCAGCCCGGGATTGAGCCGGGACAGCTCGGCGGCGCGCGTGTGGTCGGCGTAGAGCCAGTGGGCGAGCAGCCGCAGGTTGCACAGGCCCGGCGCGGCGTGGGTCACCAGCGGCGGGTGCAGGTGGATGACCGTGGCCCCGAGCTCCTGGATGGAAAGCGCCGCCGTGCGCAGCCGCTCGACCACCGGGTAGGCCTGCCCGGTGGGCAGCACCAGCCGGTGCTCGTCCATGCAGTCCTTATAGCGTTGCCGCGTCGCGCCCACGATGGCCTCCACCTCGGCCGGGGTGAGGGTCGGCTCGGCCGCGTCCTCGGCCAGGGCCGCGGCGGCGGCATTGCCCATGGCCACGGCCCGCTCCAGGTTGCACACGGCCGCCGCCATGGCCCAGGCCTGGCCGGTGGCGCTGGAAAGGTCCGCCTCGGGCGCGGCGCTTTCCGTGCCGGGCGGGGGTACGACCACGCTTGGCCGGGCGACGGCCGCGCCGATAAGCGGCCCGGAGACCACGCTCCCGGCATAGCGCGCCGGGTCCAGACGATAGGCCGAGGGACTCCCGGCGGCCGTCAGGGGTAGGCGCGGCAACTTGTCCGAGATGGCCGCCAACCGGGCGAACCGGCCGAAGGTGGCCGCCGGAAGGTCGCCCAGGTCGGTCACGGCGGCGGTCACGGCCCGGGCCTCGGAAGCCAGGGCATGCGGGAGGGCCAAAAAGTCGGAGGCCACCGCCCGGGGAAGCCCGGCCAGGTCCCTGGCCAGGTTGGTGACGGAACGGACCGCGCCCAGTGTCTCGCCCCGGACGTAAGCCGCGAGCCTGACCGGCACCGTGGCGGCCCAGGCGGCATAGCCGGCCCAGGAGGCCAGTGTGGCCAGGGACAAGGCGCTTTGCTGGTCCCCGGCCAGGCTCGCCGCTTGGGCCGTGGCCGTGGCCGGCTTGTCGAAAAAGGGGATGTCGGGGCTTGCCTCCATGAAGGCCAGCTCCATCTCGGCATAGTCCGGCTGGTCCTCGTTGTGGTCCACGCGGTAGCTGGCGCAGGCCATGGTCAGGGAGCCGAAGACCGGGTGGATGAGCTCCCCCTTGCCGGGCGTGTCCAGGGCGGCGATGAGGCGGGTTACGGCCTCCTCGTAGTCGTCGCCCCAAAAGACGGCCCGGAAGGCGACCTTACGCGGCCGGCGGCCCATGTCCTCGATCTCCGCGCCGTCGCGGTACGGGTATTCGTGCTGCACCAGCGCCCGCTCCGCGTTGTCGCTCACGGTGATGACGTCGAAGGGCACGCCGCGGAAGGAAGCGGGTAAAAGCGAATCGCGCCAAGCCATGACTACTCCCTTTTGGCGTCGGCCGTATTGTAGTTGTTCACGACCCGGGCCATCTCATGGCCGTCGACATGGAGCACGGATTCCAGGTGTATGGTGCTCCTGTCTTCGACCACGATGCGTTGCGCATCGTTCATGGCCTGGCCGGAGAGTCCCCAGGCTTTGTGCGCGCCGTGGAGGACGCGGGAAGCGTCCTGTCCCGCCTGGTCGCCCCATATCCACTGGCCCGTGTCGCGGCCCGCCTTGCCGCCCATCATGTAGCCACCAATCCCGCCGAGGATCATGCCGATAAACGTTCCCACCCCGGGGGCGACAGCGGTGCCAGCCATCGCGCCGACCTTCGCGCCCGCGATGGCAAAGGCGGTCTCGCCGGCGGTTTCGGCATGGCGGATATTTTTCTGGGCACGCGACAGCGTAGGATTCGCTTCCGTGGCAAGCGCTTCCGCGCCGGCCACCAAAAGGGGCACGCCTCGCAGCAGATTCTTGCCAGCGCCCTTTGCGATGGCGGCGGTAAGGCCGCCTCCCCCTCCGCCGGCGAAAAGACTGAAGGCGCCGGCACCCGCGAAAGCCTCGGCAACCGCGCCAAGGCCCGTGGCCGCCTCGGTGGCCAGGGTGGTCAGAGTGGGGAAGCGCTGGGCCAGATCGGTGGCCGCGTCCGCCACGGCCTTGAGCGGCCCGGACACGTCCTGCAACATGCGGGACCGTGCGATCTCGGCCTCGTTGGCCGTGCTTTCCATGCGCGCGCCCGTGGTGGACCGGTAAACCTGATAGGCCTTGTCATTCGTGCCCCGGGAGTTCCGTATCTGTTCCAGGACGTTTTGGATGGAGTCTTTTTGGTTGTTCGCCGCGATGAGGGCTCGCAGCGCCTGCCGGTTCTGAAAGACCTCGCCCACGGCCGAGGCATTGGCCAGGTCGGCCATGTCGGAAAGAATCCGTCTTTTCTCGTCGCCCTTGGCGGATGCCAAACGCTTTTGCAGCGCCTTGTATCGCGGGTCCCTGCTCGCCATCTCCTTGTCAACCAAGTTGGCGATGGCTTCCAGGGGGAGCATGCCCTGTTCCCGCGCCCGGGTGAGCGCGCCGTTCAGGTCGATGCCGAGCTTGGAGAAATTCTCTTGCGTGCCCTGGGAGTTGAGATTTCGCAGCAGGTTGGCCAGGTCGCTGCCGGCCTCGTCGCCGCTGCCGGCGGTGACGGCCGCCACCTGGGCATAGGCGAGAATCTGCTCGAAGCCGGCCATGGACCGCATGCCCGAGCCCGAGGCCATCAGCTTGGGCAGCCACTTGGCCGAGTCCCGCAGCGCGAAGCCGCCGGCCTGTCCGGCGGCCATGGCTTTGTCCAGGGCCTGGCCGGCCTGTCCCTCTGTGAAAAAGCCCTGTTGCATGCCCTGGATGACAATCGCGGCGATTTCTCTGGGACTCGTTCCGGAAGCGGTCGCGGCCTTCTGAATAGTCGGAAGAAGCCGTTTGGCCGCGTCGACCTTGACAGCTCCCGAGGTCAGCATGGCGTCCAGGGCTTCGGCCGCCTGGTCGCGATCGCCGCCGCCTTGGCGCAGGGCCGTGTTGACCGCGTCCGCCAGGCCTTGCATGCCTTTGATGCGGCCGGCCACGTCGCGGTCGGCGTACGCGGTGTTGGCCATGAGCGCCAAGCGCTTCTCGAAGGCAACAGGCTTGGCCAGCGCCCGGCCGGCGACCATGGCCCCGGCGGTGACGCCCGCGCCGGCTTGGCCGAAACCTTTGACCGTATCCAGGGCGGCCCGACCGGCCGTGCCCACGCCGCGCAAGGCGTCGCGCAGGCGCTTGCCGGCCCGGGCCGCCTGGTCAAGGCCGTGCAAGGCCTCGTAGGCCATGGCGCCCACGGACTTGACCGCGCCGCGGGCCCAGCCGATGTCCGAGACTGCCCGGGCCGCCTGGCGCGCGGTTTGCCCCAGGCCGGCCATCTCGTCGCTCAGGCGCGTGACGACGGCGATTTCCGTGGAGTTGTCCATGGGTTACGCCTCCCGCCCGCGACGGCGCGGCACGATGCGCCGACCGTTGCCGGTATCGGCGCGGCCGGTCAGGATGGCCAGATAGGTTTCCGCCTGGGGCATGGTCATGGCGCGGATGTCTCCTAAGGTGAACGTTTTGCCCGCCAGCGCTACTTCGAGGAGCCGGAAGTCCCGGAGTCGGCGCTCGCGGGCGCGAGCTTTCCCCGCAGGGACTCCTCGGCCGCGGCAAGGGGCGTGTAGTCGCTGTAATGCAGCCCGGCCAAAAGACCGGGGGTGATGGCCTCGGGCGCAAGCGTCCCCAGGCGGGTGAGCGCCCGGGACCAGATGTAGCGGGACAGGCGCGCCGAACAGGCGTTTTCCGGGGCGTTTTCGATGGCCCATTCCATGTCCTCGATGGTGGGCACGCGCATCTCGAAGTCCTTGTGCAGCGCGCCGGCGGCGTCCTTGTAGCCGACCAGCAGCTGTCCGGCGACGGTCATCATGGGCTATTCCTCCACCTTGTTGAGCGCGAGCAGCTTGATGTCGAGGCGCGCCTCGTTGTCCACGGTGTACTTGCCGCCGACGCTGATCACGGCGCAGTCCTGGTAGCTTTCGCGTTTGCCGCCGTCGGTGACGGGATAAATGGTCAGCTTGGCCCCTTCGACGCTCGACCAGTCCAGGGCGTCGTCCTTGGGCACGGCGGTGGTGACGGTCAGCTCCCAGGTCTTGACGCCCTGGTGGTAGCCCAGGGCGCGGCCGGTGCGGTTCATGGTTTTGACGACCTTGCGGCCGGCGTCGTGTTGTTCGTCGAACTCGATGACTTCGTATTCCCGGCCGTCGATTTCCAGTACGACGGCTCCGAGGTATTCCTTTAACGCCATGATGATTTCCCTCCGTTAGAGCAGCAGGTCGATGCGACCGGCGAAGACGTGCAGGCCATTGACGACGTCGGCCGGGATGGCGGCGTCCAGCCGGTTGGGGTCCTGGCTGTCGCGCTCCACGATGAGCGCCGGCAGGTTGGCCTTGACCTCTTCCACGATCTCCAGCTCCTCCAGCTTGTAGAGCACGTCGATAAGCTCCGAGCGCACCTTGGCCGCCGTGCGGGTGGTCAGCTTTTCGCGCGGGAAGCGCAGGCTGATGCGCTCGCGGCAGGCCGTGCGCACGTAGTCCAGGGTGCGGATGGTGGTCAGGTCGAGCAGCGCGATGTCCTCGATGCCTTGCGGATCGCGGGTGTAGGTGGTGATGGCCCGCACGATCTGGACCACCTCGCCGGGGCCGACTTCCAGGGGCGTCACGCCGTTATACAGCGCGGACTCCTGTTCCATGCGGCTCAGGCGCTTGGGCACGGGCGGCACGGCCACGGGCGGGAGCGCCAGGGTATTGAGCGGCCGGGCCGGGTCTTCCTCGCCGGCGATGACGGCGGCGTAGGCGGCGGCCACCACCCAGGCGGGCGAGGCCGTGCCGGGCAACAGCGCGCAGGTGATGCGGCCGCTGTTGATCTGCCCGGCCAGGGTGGTGGCCTGGGCCAGGGTGCCGGTGTGGGCGTAGACGCCGATGGCTCCGCGCTGCTCCAGGGCGTGGCTGACCGCGTCCAGATGCGAACGCAAGGCGGTCAGCTGGGCCTGGCCGCTATAGGGCACGGCGATGATGTCGTGGCCGTCGGCGAACACGGCGGTCAGCCCCGGGGCGATGTCCGGGTCCACCGCGCCGCCGGCCATGGCCGAAAGCTCCATGGCCAGGCCGTTCACGGCCAGGGAGCAGGCCAGCGTGATGCCATTGCCCGTTTCGCCCTTGTTGCGCGCGGTCAGGGTCACCACGCCGTTTGCGGCGGCGGCCGTCACGGGCAGCGTGCGGTTGGCGTTGACCTTCGCGGCCAGGGCGTCGGCCACGGCGGCGGCGGTGTCGCCGAGAGCGGCCGCGACCTGGAGGAGCTGCGCGCCGATGGTCAGGTTGACCACGCCGATGCCGGCGGACGTGCCGGTGAGCGTCACCGTGCCGGTGGCGGCGACGCCGGCCGCGTCGCCTGGCACGGTGACGACTGTCAGGCGCAGGTAGGGGTTGGCGGTGATGGCCGCGCGCACCATCAAGTGGGCCAGGGAGCCGGTGCCGAAAAGCGTGCGCGCTTCCTCGTCGGAGAAGACCTCCACGGGGGTCAGCGTCGGCTGGCTGCCTTCGGCCGTGCCCTGGGCCACGATGCACATGCGCTGCACGTTGGCCGGCAGGGTGCGCACCGCCAGCTTGGTGTTGAATTCAAAGTATTTTCCGGGCTTGCGGATGCTCGCCGGGAGCGTGTCGAACGAAATGTTGGGGCTTGCCATCACGCCTCCTTTTTCTTCGCCGTTTTGGGCGCGGGTTTGGCCGTAGCGGCCTTGGTGGTGGTCTTGTCGGACGCCCGCGGCAGCAGGTCGCCGTCCGCGACGCGGCGGCGGTAATAGGCGCTGTCCGACACGGCCACGGCGGTGTCCTCGGTGATGTGGCGGCGCGGCATGCCCTCCATGGGCACGCGCAGGCCGGGCGCGGCGCGCACGGTGATGGTGGTCACGGCTTGTCTCCTTGTAATGCGACCAGGTCGGCGGCGTCGGGCACGCCGTCGTCCGGCAGCAGGTGATAGTTGAGCCCCACGCGCTCCAGCAGGGGCGGCTCCGGGGCATCCGGTTCGCGCAGGCGCAACGGATAGACGGTGTGCCATTCCAGGGCGAAGGCGGACACGGCCTGGCTTCGCAGGCTGGCGCTCACGACGGTGCGGGCGCGACCCGGCGTGAAAGGGTCGATTTCGAGCCCCAGGTCCTGCCCGGTCAGCAGCCGGCGCACGTCCGCGATCATGCGGTAGGTGCCAACGTTGCGGCCGTCGCCCTGGCGGGGGGCGGCCTCGGAGCGGAGGTTTCGCGCCCCGACCATGACCACGAAGGTGGCCGGGATATGCCAGACGTCCTTGGCGGTATTGATCGCCTTGCCCGGGCCGTCGTGGTCGAAGGCGACCCACAGGGCCGGAAAGCGGCGCACCACCTGTTCGAGGCCTGCGTCGAACTCGCCGCCGTAGGTGGCGATGGTCGGCTTGTAGGGCAGGGCCGCCGCCGCGAGGCGGTGCTTTATGGCCTCCTCGATGACGGCGATCACGCCTTGTCCTCCGCGACCGCCTGCCCGGTGGACGGGGACTGGCCGGGCAAATCGGCCTTGTCTTCAGCCACCCGCGTCAGCCACTCGAGGGCCTGCCGGTAGCGCTCCAGGATCGTGTCCGTCTCGCTGGCCAGGCCCCCGGTCAGGCGATAGCGGGCGATGTCGCACACGGCCGCCGTCAAGACCGGCGGCACGGGATCGGCCACGGGCACGGCGTAGCGCCGGGCCAGGTAGCTGTCCGCCTCGGAAGCGGCGCGGGCCAGGGCGTTCTCGGCAAGCGCCGCGTCCACCGCGCCGGTATTGTCCCGGTCGGTGATGGCCAGCAGCTCGTCCGTGCCGAAGGCGGCCGTCATGTCGTCCAGACTGGCGTACATTTACTTGTCCTTGGGCTGTGGGGTCTCGGGTTTGGGGGCTTTTGCCGCGTTGCCGCAGGCAAAAGCCCCATCTGCGGCCCGGATGTGGGCGCGGGCGATGCGCGCCACGGCAATGGCGGCCGTGGCGTGGCTTATGGGAGAGTGGAAAGCGTTGCGCATGTCCGCCACGCTAGTGGCGGGAGGGGGATGCGCGATAGGTGAAGGGGTTCAGATGAAAATAAAAGGCGACCAGAAGGTCGCCCATGCGATGGCGCGGGAGGAATTTGACTAGATCAAGACAGATCGACTAATGTATTATTGTCATAGCAAACTTTAATCGTGAATGTAATGGTGGCGCCTGCAGCATGGACAGCCTTTTTGATTTTGTCCCGGATCGTTCGTATGGTTTGCTCAGAAAAGGTCGAAGGGGTCCAAAAAAGTAGTCCATTTCTCTCGAATTTGAAGGAAGCGCATCATAATTCTTGCGGATTTCGGCTCGAATTTCAGCCGCCTTTTCTTCCGTTTCCTTAGAGTTGCTTGCGGGATGTACCGCATAAGCAATAAAACCACTAAAGAGAGATGTGGGGGGAGACCTTTTTTCAGTCAGATCAAGGATGTTAGACGCTTTGTTCATGATTTTAACCGCATATTCCCCGTTAGTCCCCCGTTAAAATCCATCCTCCCCCCGTCGCCCTAGCCTCGTCCCTCCAGCACCCTTTGCAGCGATTCTAACGCGGGTTTCTCGATTTCCGCCTCGTCCGGCGGCCAACGCCAAAAAAGCGCCTCGCCGGGACCTTGCCCCAGGGAAAGGGGCGTCCTGCGGCGGGCGCTGCCGTACTGGCCTTTCCTGGCCCCGAACCGGTGCGTGGGGGGCTCACGTCGGCCGTTCCCACCTGGCGAAGTCCGGGATGGTTTTGTTGAAGCCGCCGGCCAGACTGGCCAGCATATCGATCTTGACCGCCGCCGCCATCTCCAGGGGCGGACGCTCGTGCGCGGAGGCCGTCCGCTCGGCCGCGATCGTGTCCTTGCCGTGGGCTATGGCTACCAGCCCATCTTGGCCTTGATGTATTCCACGGCGATGGCCACCACGCCGCCGGCAATGGTGCCGGACACTCCGCCGGCGATGGCCGCCCGCCGGTCCACGGCATCGATCCGCGCCGCCATCTTGTCCATCTTCGCGTCGATACGCCGTAACAGGGCCAGTTCCGTGGACTGCCCGGCCAAGTCGTCGCTCATGCCTTTCCTCCTTCGATAAGTCGGTCCAGCTTGGCTTCGATGGCCTTCAGCCGGTCCAAGGTTTCGGTGCGCATCAACAGGTAATCGTCGCGACGCACGCAGCCGTCCGCCACCCGCTCCCGCAAGGCCGCCACGTCGGCCTCGTGGCCCTTGAGCGCATCCTGCAAGTGCTTGATCCACAGGCCGCCGAAAAAGGCGATCAGGCCGAGCAGCACGTTGACGGCCATGGGCACCCACACGGCGGCGTCCATCAGCGGTTCCCGCCGTCCGTGGCCAGGTCGATCAGGGCGTTTAGCTGCGCCTCCATGGCTTGCGCGCGCGTCCCATAGTCGCGGATGTGGGCCAGGATGTCGGCCGGGGTCACGGCGCGGCGCGGTCGTAATCCGGGGTGAGCGGCCGGGGCGGCGTCGGGCGCTCCAGCAACTGGGGCGGGATCTGCGGCTTGGGGCACGGCACCATCACCGGTGTCACCGGAACCGGGGGCGGCGGCACCGATGGCCTCGTTGTACAGGCGCACAAACTCAGGGCCGAAAACACAATCAAGGCCAGCAGTCGCATGGGGGATTCTCCTTGTGATGCTTCTGATTTTGGCCGCGCTTTGGCGCTTGCTCCGGTCCAGCCTCGCGGCAAGGGCATTGGCCCGGCTTTGGGTCGCTTCCAGCTCCTGGCGGGCCTTGCGCTCGGCCTCGGCCCAGGCTTTCGCCTGCTCGGCCTTCCATGTCTCGGCCTGAGCCTTGAGAGTGGCCACCTCGGCCAGCCTGGCGGCATCGGCCCGGCCGTAGCCGATGCGGTAGCCGGCCCCGAAAGTCAGGACGCAGGCGAGCATCCCAGCCACGGCACCCAGCACCCACTTATTGAGCAGCAGTGACATGGCACACCCCCTGGCCCCAGCCGGCCCGGATATAGAGTGGTTCGAGCGTCCCCAGGATGCGGCGGGGATAGCCCCGGTTTTCTTTCCAGGCGGCGGCTGCGCGGCCGGCGTTAAAACGCTCGACGTGGTCGAACCAGATTAACGGGTCCACGCCGTTTCGCCCGGCAAGCGCCTTGTCGCGCCGCACCCAGCCCAGGCCGCCGTTGTAGCCGGAAAGGGCCATGGCCATGCGCTGGCAGCCGTCCTGGGCCGTCACCCGGTCCCACAGCCACTTGTCGTAGGTTGCCAGGGCGCGAAGCGCCCAGCCCGGGTTGAAGGGATCGTTGGCGGCCAGCCCGGGCACAAGCCCGGCGATCCACTTGGACGTGGACGGCATGAACTGGGCCAGGCCGCGCGCGCCCACCGGGGAGACGGCATTTTCCCGCCAGCGGCTTTCCTGGTGCACCTGCGCGGCGAGCGTCGCGACGGGCGCGGCAAGGCCGAAGGCGTAGCGGCCGCACCGGGTCAGCTCGGCCCGGTGGCGCAAGGCATTGGCCGGGATGGACTCGGCCCGGGCCGCCACAAGGGTGAAAAGGAGCACGGCCAACGCCCCGGCGGCGAAGCCCGCGCCCCACAGGAACCCTGTGAAGAAGTGCTTGCAGACAAAGCCCGAGGCCGCTTCCGCCCGGGCGAGCCAGGCGTCGGGGATGCGGCCGAGCATGTCGGCCAGGAACCGGCGCACGGCTACAGCCCCAGGCACACGGCCAGCATGACGCCGAGCACGATCAAGGCGCGACGCAGCAGCGCGGCGGCGAAGATGGATGCGTAGCCCGGCACCACGGCGTAGTCGGCCTCGTCGTCGGGGTAGGCGGCGTCGTGGGCGCGCCATTCGCGGGCCAAGTAGCCGTCCGGCCTGGCGTAGGGAAACAGCCAGCGGTCGAGCCAGTAGCCCACGTAGCCGGCCAGCAGGACCAGCGCGAGCTTGTAGAGCATGACCGGCAGCTGCACCGGCGACACAACGGACAGCGCCGCCACTAGCAACGCGGCCGCCACGGAACAGGCGAGCAGACGCGGGGAATGGAACTTGTGGGACATGGACGCCTCCTTGCATTGCGGTTTGGAGGCGCAAATGGAACCGCCCCCGGACGCCGCCTATGCTAGGCGGCGCACCAGGGGCGGTGATAGGTGAAGGGATTCAGTCTATTCCGTGCCGTTTGACATAAGGAGTCCCAGCCCGACGTTGGGCACCAACTGCGCAGCACACTTTACACCATTCACACGAGCAACCCGTTCTTTTCCATCAAGAAAATCACCAGGATTGTCACCTAATAAAGCCTTGTATAATTTATGTAGGCCGTCTTCTTTGACCTCAGGATTGATAAGCTTTCCCATGAGCTTTGTAACAAATCCAGCGGCTAGAAACGCATCCATGGCAGATGCCGCATTTTTATTCCACTGTACGAGAAAAACAATCTCTTTAACTTTTCCCGTATCCTTGCTTAGCGCTATGTGTGACGTGGTCAACGGAGTAACATCTTTTCCGGATTTTGTGATTATTTTTTTAGATGGCTCCATTTCGATGGATATAACTGCAGATTCTAAGGCTTTTATTTTTGCATTCTCTATTGGTGTCTTGAAATATCCATTATTTTCATTCGCGGCTACACTAATCGACTGCACTATATTCCCGCCGTGCAATCTCGCCATGGGATTTGCTTCAACCGCCCAAACTTTCCCGCATAAAGTCACCCACAAAGCTATTACCAATACTGCCAAACGTTTCATGTTTCCCCTCCGTTAAACTAACCGGAATTGGTCCTCTGGCTTTACCGGAACGGTCTTGAGAATGAGCCAGATACGCCTATCTGAAAGTTTATACCGCCGCGCTAAGTGAAAAACAACCTCGGCCGACGACCGCCCCTTGTTGGTCTCGGCCACGAAATACGCGTTGATCTCCGCATCCCGGACCGCCTGCAAGGCCGCCGCGCACCGGGGCACGTACAGTTCGCCGCCGCCGAAATGCGCCACCAGCGTGTCCGCCGCATCCTCGCCTACCACGTCGGCCAGCATGTTGTAGCGTTGCTCGCCCAGCTTGGTTTGCCGTTTGGGCACGGGGAAGGTGGTGCCGCCCAAGGACCGCACCAGGAGCACTGCCTTTGGCAGGCCGATCAGGTCCACCAGCTCCTGCACGGACGCCGGCAGGTTCTGCTGCTCGCTCATGCCGGCCTCCCATGGCGCGCTGCGTCGCGCGAAAGCGCCGCCAGCACGCCGCGCGCCTGCTCGGGTGTGAGCCATTCCAGCTTTTCCACGCCGAACATGCGCTTGGCGATGCCCCCGGCATAGCTCCAGGGCCGCTTGGCTTCGGCCAGCAAGGCCTCCATCTTGTCGATATATCCGGCCGCACCGGGGACCGCCGGCTTGCGGCGCGAGGGCTTCTTGGCCGGCTCCTGCCAGCCGAGGGTCCGCAGGTAGGCGACCACCCGCACCAACTGCGGCACGGTGCAATCGCCGGCGCTTTCGTGTTCGGTCAGCCGCTCCAGGACAGCGCGGTAGCTGGCGTCATCCAAACCAAGATCTTTCTTGGCGATATGGATTTTGGCCAGCAGGCTTTTACGGGATTCGGGACGCATCTTTTTCTCTTTGGCTGCTCATCAGGCCCGGGCCGCCACGCCCGGACGACCGCCCACGCGGGGCGGTTTCGCTTAGATCACACCGGCGATGAGGCGTTGCGCCTGCCGGACGTAGGACGTGCCGAGCTGGCCGTCCCGCATGGCCTTGGTGAGCAGGCCGGACAGGGCTTCGGCCTGCTTTTTCCAGAAAAGCGCCTGGCTTTCGGCGCTCTTGAGCGCCCGCATGGGCACCTGCCGTTTTGTATCGGGCATGCCTGTTCCTCCGGCCGACCTACGGCCAATCCTGATTGCAGTATTCCACCAGCCGGATGCCGGCGGCGGCCACCGTGGCCGCGACCTGCCGCGTCTCGGTCTCGCGCCCCTGGATGCCGCTGCGCAGGGCACGCAACCCGTTTCGGGCCAGGCCGCGCGCCAGCGCCGTGGCGTCCTCGGCCGTGGTCGCGGGCGGCATGCGGCGCAGCTCCTCCCGCACCTCGATGGGCAGCGCGTCCATCACAGCGCCGCCAGGTCCAGGGCGATGGGGGTGTAGGAGCCGTCGTCCTGGCGCTCGTAGACGCGCAGGAGCTTCTTGCTGCCCACCACGCGCAGGCTGTCGGCAATGGCCTCCATGGCCTCGCGCCAGCGCGGGTCCTGGATGTCGAGACGCCGCAAGCCCAGGATCGCGCCGGTGTTGACCCGGCCTTCCTTGTCCACGGCAAAGGCCTGGTTGATGATGGCCTTGATCTCGTCGGGGCTGCCCTGGGTCCATTCGGTCAGGCACTCGTCGATAAGCGCCTTGGCCGCCTGCAAGCGCTCGTCAAAGGCCAGGTGCTCGCTGATCTGCACCTGCACCTTGTAGCGGCCGTCGAAGCTCAAGAGCGAAAGATTGCCCTTGAGGCCGCCGCGCCTGGCCCCGTACTTCTCGGCCGAAAGGTCGGCGAAAGCCTGGATGTCGCCCAGGGTGTTGGCGCGGAAATCGCGCATGGCCATCTGCACGCCCTTGGCCGTGGCCACGATGTTGCGCGTCAGCTCGTCGCGCAGCTTGTCCACTTCCTTGACCTTGGCGGTGGGGATAAGCCGCCCCTTGGCGTCTTCCATGTAGCCGTCGGGAATCGCCGTAGCCGTCGTCATGCCGTTTGCTCCTTTCCGGCCGCCCGGGGCCGGTCGTTGACGTTGGTTTTGGGGGCCACCCGGTGCGGGCAGGTCTGGCAGGCCCGCCACAAGCGCAGGGCCGCCGGGCTGGACGTGGGCATCCTGTCGCCGTTGTCCGCGCATTCGCCCGGCGTCACTTCCCGGCCGAGATGCGGGCAGACCCGATGCCCGAGGATGGCCAGGACCTTGGCGGACAGCTTGTCCGTGCCTCCCGGATACTTGCCGGCCAGGGCCAGGCTGATGGAGGTGCGCGAGTAGCCCAGCCGCCGGCCTGTGGCCGCGATGGACGTCCGCGCCGCCTCGGCGGCCAGCAGCGCCAGCCAATCAGCGGACATGGCCAGCCTCCAGGGCGATGCGGCCAAGCTCGAAGACCTGGCCGGTGTTGCAATCCGTCAAGCGTCGGGTTTGGGTGTTGAAGGCCGGGGCTTCGGGGCCGCTGATGCGGTCGCGGCGCAGCCGCCAGCGCTTGACGCCGCCTTCGCCGCGACGGGCAAGCGGCAGCAGATAGCCGGCCGTCTCCAGCGCTGCGAGGTAGCGCGTCAGGTTGCGCTCCGGCTCCTTCTCGCTGCCGTCGCACAGCATGGTGAGCAGGTCGTCGAGGCTGAAGCCGTCGCGTATGCTCATGGCGCGCCAGGCCTTTTGGCGCAGGGATAACGCGCGTCGGCTCGGGGCAGCATTACCGCAGGGACCGGAAGTAATCTCCCGATCCTCGGCCAGAAATTGCCGGCCCTTGTCCGTGATCTGGTGCATGCCTTCGGCCGATAGGATGAGCCCTTTGCGCCGCAGACTTTCCAGGCAAAGCCGGGCGGCCTCGCGGGTCTTTCCCAGGCGGGCCGCGATCTGCCGCGTCAGCTTGGGGCCGTCCGCCAGGGCGTTAAGGATCGCCAGCCCTGACCAGGCCATCTAACGGCCTCCGGCGGCGCAGGCGGTGCGGTTCGGACCGGCGACGCCGATGCGGACCATCTTGGGCGTGCGGCTTTGCCAGTCGAAAGCCAGCGGCGCGCCTTCCAGGTCGGCCACGTCCACCGTTTTCAGGCCGTTGAGTCTGGCCAGGCGCTCCACGGCCGCGATGACGTTTAAGGCCTCGCGCATGCGGCCGCCGGAGATGCGGTGCACCTCGGCCATGAGCGCCGGGGCCATGCGCACTTCGGAAAGCTGCTCGCAGGCATGGGCCACGTCGACGAGGCTGGCGGGCTGAAACTCCACCACCTGGGCGATGCGGCCGTGAATCTGCTTGTATTTGCCGATTTGCTGCTGGATGCGGTCCATGCCGATCAGCACCACCGTCACCTCGGCCCGGTCGGACAGGTCCCGGATTTTCTCCAGGGCCACGGCCTTGTTGTGGAGCGTGAACTCGGCTTCGTCGATGACGATGGGCAGCTGGGCCTCCACCACCCGCTCCAGCAGGCGGCCGAAAAGCTGTTGCGCCGTGCCCGAAGGGTCCACCTTGATGGCCTTGGCCAGCTCCACCAGGAAATACTTGGGCGTCCAATCCACATTGGCCCGCAAGAACACGGCCCCGGTCTCGGCCGCCCAATGTCCGACGATATGGGACTTGCCGAGCCCCGGCGCGCCGTGCACCAGCATCATGCCGGCCTCGGCCGCGCCGCGCTGCTCCACGGCGGCGATGCCGGCCGTGAAGCGCGAATAGTTCTCCGTTTTGACAAACTGCTTGCGCATGCCTTCTCCCTGTCGGTCTATTTGGTTTGCGCCCGGTGCGGGACGTTGCCGCCGTCCCAGGCGATGCCTTCGTAGCGGTAGAAATCGTGGAGGTCGGCGTAGGCCGGCGACCGGACATAGGCGTCCATCCAGGCCTGGTCGCCTTCGGTCCAGCCGTCGCGGTGGCGCATGAGCCAGGTGTAGCGGTCCTGCTCGGACAAAAAGAGGGGCCGCTTCCCGGAGTCCGCCGGGACGACGTCCCGGGGCTCGGGAGCCGGCGGGTCGGGCAACTCGGGCGCTGGCGGCGTGACCGCGTCGGCCACAAGCGTGATGTCCTGCGGCGCTTCGGGGAGCTTCACCGTGGCCCCGGGCGCGATCCGGGCGATCTTGCCGGCGAGCCGGGCCACCTGCCCCTTGGCGCGCCGCTCGCGGGCGGCCTCCACCTGGTTTTTCGGGAAATAGTCGATGCTGTTGCCGTCGAGCCGGGCCGTGCAAATCATCTCGCCCCGGGTGGTCCAGCAGTAGACCTTGGACGCGTCCCAAATGTCGTAGCGCACGTCCACGAAATCGCCGTGAAAGTCGGCCAACGCTTCGGAAAAATAGGTGTTGTTGAAAAGCCGCACCTCGCCGTTTCGCACCTTGCGGGGGATGCCCGGCATAAAAAGCTCGTCGCGGACGGCCTCGGGAACCCGGAAAGGCTCGAAGCCGCGTTCAACGAAACGTTGCCAGGCTTCATTGGGCGAGAGGTGCCGCCGCCGGCCGCTGGTCTGGTCCTCGATCCGGGGCAGGCCGCGATGCGGCGTGGCGTTGTATTCTTCCACACGGGCGAGAAGCGCCGCCTTGAACGCCTCCCAGGTGGGGAGCAGCCGGGAGGCGGCGCGCTTTTTCAGGTCCGCCCGGGTGATCTTGAAAATTTTGTGGGCGGCGTCGCCGTCCATATCGGCATGGGAGCAGGACGGCAGGCGCTTGGACAGCGGGTCGCAAAGGGTCTTGACCGCGCGCTCCATGAGCCCCTTGCCCTGGGGACGGCCGGGAATGGCGCGGACCGCCTCGATGCCCAGGCGGTCGAGCATGCCCGAACCCGGGGTGAGCATGATGTTGTTGACGTAGCCCGGGCCGTTGTCGGTGTAGAAAAGCGCCGGGATGCCGCCGAACAGGCAGGCCATGCGCAAGGCGTCCAGCACCGTGCCGGCGCTTTCGGCCTCGCCGATGGACATGCCCACGCAACGACGCGTGGCCACGTCGAGCACAAAGGTCACCTCGGCCTTGAAGGGTTGGCCATGGATCGGGTGCTGGATTTCGGCGTCAAAGGTGGTGCCGTCGGCGGTGTAGACGTCGGTGGGCCACAGTTCGGCCGTGCTGCGGCGCTTGTGGGGGCGGCGCTTGAGCAGCGCGTTGCCCGTGTCGCGGCCGGCCTCGCGGTCGGGATCGGCCATCTTGGCCAGAAACCGGCGCACGGCGAAAATGGAGGGTGGCATGCCTTCCCAGGCATCCGCGAACTGCTTGTAGGCATCGGCCACAGTGGGCTTTTGCGGTCGCTGCCAGATGGCCAGGAAGGCCGGAGCCCAATCGGGCACACCCATGTCCTGGCCCTGGTGGCGAGGAGCCAGCGCCGCTTCGCCGCCTTCGGCGAACTTCGAGCACCAGTCGTAAAGGCGGCGTCGGGACAGGCCGCGTCCGGCGGCCATGCGGTCGTTGGCCACCTGAATCAGTTTCGCCAGCCGGGGAACCAAGGTCTTGTCCGTGGCCGCCGCAAGCAGGTTGCGGATGGCCTTCTCCTTGCCGACGAGCGGTGTGGCGTGTTCGATCTCGCGCACAAAGGCCAGCCGGGCCAGGGCGGTCTCGCGCTGGTGCCTGGTCAGCTTGGAAAGGGGCGACGGCATGGTGGCCGGAGCCGCCGTCGCGGGCACAGAGACGGTGGAAACGGTGGGCGGGGTGACCGGTCCGGGACTGCCGGCCAGCATGGCGGCGGCAAACGCCTGCCGCACGTCCTCGGGCAACGAGCGCAGGTGATAAAGGCGGCGCTTGCCGCCACGGCAGGCGGATTGTTCAAAGGACCAGGACTCCTTGCCCGCTCTGAGCTGGACCGCGCGTCCGGATTTGCCAAGCGCCCGCGCGATCTCTTTTGCCGTGACCGTATCTTGCATCATCGCAACCGCCTTACGCCGCTTCCTGTCCCTTCATGTCTTCCGGCAACGCCAACAACCGTCCCGGACACCCCACGGCAAGCAGCGCCCGAAGCGCCTTTCTGTTGTTGCGTCTGCCGTGTACGGTCTCCGAAACGATGGAGCGGGCAATGCCGGCCCGGCGGGCGACGTCGGATACCGAAATGTCCCTTTCCACCATCCAGGCCCGGACTTTCCTGCCTTCACGCATCATAATTCCGTCTCACTTTTGCGTTTGCGCACTTTCAAGCGACTGATTTTCCGTTCCGTCCGCGCCCATTCCAGGAGCCGGGCGTGGTCGCCGTCGATGGCCCGCCAGCCTTGCCCATGCGACCGAGCACGCAGTCCAGATGTCGGGCGCTTTGCATCGAACGCGTGGTCCTTGATTCGAAAATTCCCAGGCGTCGGACATTGTGTAACGGTGTCGCCCCTGGTAGCTACGTGTGTAGCGGGTTGACCGTCGCTGCTCGTTTTTAACTTAACGCTTAAAATTGTCAGTCTCAAGCTAAATTTTAAGTTCGGACTTTAAATTTTTCGGTTAGATATATGTTTAACGATTTCCGTCAATTAGCTTTTAACTGAATTTCGAACTTTGTTTCGGAGATGCCCGTGGAAAGTGCGAAGACCTTTGACACAATTTTCATGCGACTTCTGGCCGCGACGGAATCCAGGAGTGAGTCTGATTTTGCCAGGTGTATTGGCATTACGCCGCAGTCTGTTAACGGCGCGCGCAAAAGAGGGAAGGTTCCGCCCGATTGGGTTCAGTCTGTAGCTGAAAAGACTGGCGTTTCAAGCGATTGGTTGTTTTTTGGACGTGGTCCCATGCGCTGGGGCGGCGAATGCGAAGCCTCGCCTCAACTCGCAATGGAGCCAAACCGGGCGGGGGGACTGCGAGCGGGGGACCAGATTGAGCAGGTGGTTGCGGAGGATGATCTGCAGTGGATGGCCCCGGATGCCGCGCCGAGCATGGGATATGCCCTTGTTCCCAAGGTGATGGCGCGATTGGCGGCCGGGACGGGAAGTCTGGAAACGGAAGGAAAAGTAATCGGCTACTACGCGTTCAAGTTGGATTTCTTGCAGCGGAAGGGACATCCAAAGAAGATGGTGCTTATGGATGTCGCCGGCGACAGCATGGAGCCGATGCTTTTTGATGGCGACACGGTTTTAATAGATGAAAGTCAGCGCGAGATAATAGCTGGTGCGATATTTGCGGTCGGCATAGAGCAGGAAGTTTTTGTGAAGTCCCTGCTTCGTGTGCCTGGGAAGCTTGTTTTGCAAAGCCGTAACGAACGCTACGCGCCCATAGAAGTGGATATGAACGGCGACTTGGCCGGCACGGTGCGCATTATCGGGCGCGTTGTCTGGAGCTGCCGCGAGTACGTGCGCTAGCCCGTCAAAAGCCGTTCGATCCCGTGCCAAAAGGCGCGCATTTTCCCGTCATTTTCTGTCAATCAGTGCCAAAATTCCTTCGTGCCTGGCGTCGCCTTAAGATCTAGGCCCGGCTGGCCTTCTCGGCCGTTCACCCCCCTTTCTCTCTCGTGCCGAACTGATCGCCTCCCCGGTCACGGGGGCGCGGATTGAAACTCGATCTTCTGGTTGACGAATTGGATCGCGGCAGTCGCCCCCCGCATGGGGGCTGCGACATCTTTGGGTGGACCAGGGGTTGGACTGATACGGTCCAACCCCTTTTACGTTGGGGAGGGGGCTTCCCCCATCTCTTCCCCCTTTTTGCATTTGTAAGGCGGCGCGCGATTTGGCACTGATTTGTGTGGGCTTGGGCCCCACAGCACTGTTGCGGGTGTTCCCATGACCAAAATGAGAATTCCTATCGGCCAAGCTGCGTTCGGGTTCCTGGGGGTGCTGGGCCGCATCCGCCAAACTGGGAAAGATGCGGCACCGGTCAGAATGCATCCGTGAAACAATCAAAAAAGCCTGTAACGGAGAAGCAAACTCGGCATGGAATACGCTGCCCCTCCCACCACCCCGTTTGTTTGCGCCATCGGCGTGACCGGACATCGCGACCTCACGCCGGAAACAATTCCGGCCATCGCCAGGGCCGTTGCGGACGTTCTGGCCACAATCCGGGAAGAGGTGGCATCGCAACTGCGAGAAGTTGAGCGGCACCTCTTCAGTCCCTCTCCGCCCATCCTGCGCTGTGTCTCCCCGCTTGCCGAAGGCGCGGACCGGATCGTGGCCCGGGAGGCCCTGAAACAGGACTACGAACTCCAATCCCCGCTGCCCTTTGCACGAGAGGAATACGAAAAGGACTTTGCCCAGGGAGCCTCGAAACACGAGTTTCGCGACCTGCTCGCCAAGGCATCGGCCGTCCTGGAATTGGACGGAATCCGCCCCTCCCAGGACGACGCCTATCTTGCCGTGGGCCGCGTCGTGCTCGAACAAAGCGACCTTCTCCTCGCCGTATGGGACGGGGCCGAGGCCAAGGGACGCGGCGGCACGGGCCAGATCGTGGCCGAAGCCCGGAGCCGGGGCATCCCTGTGGTCATGGTTCATCCGGCCGAACCCGCCGCCAACCGCGTCCTCTCTCCCTGCGCCACCGGCGAGTGGGGCGCGGATCTCAAAACGTGCATCACCCGGTTGCTCCTGCCGTCGGCGACGCCGCTCGCTCCGTCATCCCCAAAAGCCAAGCCCGCCGCGTCATGCGTCAAGCGATGGTTCGAATCCCTTCTTGGCGGGACTCCGTCCGGCACCAGCCCGCAACAATACTTCGCGGAAACATGGAAGAAACCAAGCCGCCTGGATGCCATGCTGGGTGCGTTTCCCTCCTGGTTCGAGAAGACCCTCGCCTTCCACCGGTCCAAAGCCACGTCCCAGACGGCGTCCCCTTCGGTGAAGTCCGCCTGGGCCCGTCCCTGGTGCGATGCCCTGGACTCGCATGGGGCCCAGCCCAGGCGCGTCGAGCGCTTGCTGACCGAGCACTACCTGTGGGCCGACCACTTGGCCGTCTATTACGCCGCGCGTTTTCGCGCCCTGGGCTTCCTCCGCCATTTGCTCATGGCCTCGGTCATCATCGGCCTGCTTGTCGGGGCCTATACGAAGGAGCTCAGGGGGCTGGGGTTCACCATCCAATTTCTGTCCTTCGCGGCCATCATTTGGCTGGTGCGCATCAACCGCCGGCGCAATTGGCACCAGCGCTTTCTGGACTATCGTTACATGGCCGAGCACCTGCGTCACATGTGTTATCTCGTTTTTCTCGGCCGGACACCCGGCTGCGCTCATGAGGAGGGCGCCCCGGCCTGCGACAAGGCGGGATGGTCGGTTTGGCTACTGCGCAACGTGTTCCGCCAAGCGGGATTGGTTGATGCGGCCATCACCCCGGAAATGCTTTTGTCCTACCGTCGCCTCATCAAGGAAAAGGTGATGGAAAACCAAATGGTATTCTATCGTGATCGGCAACGGCGCTATGAGACTATCGCCAGCCGGCTTGAGGCGTTCGGCCTGGCCTGTTACCTGGGCGGGCTGCTCTTTATCCTTCTGCGCGCCCTTGTCTTCCTTTTCGTCAAGGACGACGTGGCCGTAAGACTGCCGTTCGGCGTCAACGGCCTTCAACTGTGCACGTTTATGAATATGATAGCCCTGGTTATTCCGGCTGTGGCTTCCATGGCCTTCGCCTTGCGTTCACAGGGAGAATATCCAAGTTTGGCCAGTCGCTATAAAAGCATGCTGGCCTTGCTCGGACAGCGTGAGCAGTTTCTAGAACAAAGTCATTCGATGAACTCTGCCGCGCTCGGCGATTTCGCGGAGGAATTGGCGCAGTTGCTGTCGAGCGAGGTGTCGGGATGGCATGTGCTGGTCAAAGCCAAAGGGCTCAGCCCATACTGAGTTGAAACGCGCGGCTCGGATCAGGCTGCCGCCCACTTAGGCGTGAACGTGCAGGAGTTCGCGCACCGCTTGCGCGCTCTGCGCCGCGAGCGCCTTGGCCGCCAAAGCGCGGCAGGCCTCCATGTCCACGGACCGGATGGTTTCCTTGACGTCCGGGATGGCCGGCCCGCTCATGCTGAGCTCCGTCACTCCCAGGCCGAGCAGGAGCGGCGCGGCCAGTCTGTCGCCGGCAAGCTCCCCGCACACGCCCGTTTCGATCCCGGCGGCCTTGCCCGCCTCGCAGGTCAGGGCGATCATGCGCAACACGGCCGGATGGTAACTGTCGCAGAGCTTGGAAACCGCCGCATTGCCCCGGTCGGCGGCCATGACGTACTGGGTCAGGTCATTGGTGCCGATGCTGAAAAAATCGCACAGCCCGGCGAGCCTGCCGGCGATGGCCGCGGCGGCCGGCACTTCGACCATGATGCCGGTCTGCACCCGGGAAGGCATCGCCCGGCCCGCGTCCGCGAGTTCCCGGCGCACGTCCTCCTGGAAGCGCAGCACCGAGGCAAGCTCGGCCGCGTCGGACACCATGGGGTACATGATGCGGATGTCGGCGCTCCCCGCCGCCCGAAGCAGGGCGCGCAGCTGGGTGCGCAGCAGTTCGGGCCGGGCCAGGCAAAAGCGGATGCCCCGTTCGCCGAGAAAGGGGTTCGCCTCCTGGGGAACGTCGAGATAGCGAAGCGGCTTGTCCCCGCCGACATCCAGGGTGCGGATGATGACGGGCCGGCCGTCCATGGCCCTGGCCGCCGCGAGATAGGCCTCGTACTGCTCGTCCTCGTCCGGGGCTTGCTCGCGGTCCTGGAAAAGAAATTCGGTGCGGAAAAGCCCCACGCCCTCGGCGCCGTATTCCAGAACGCGCGCGGCATCGGCCGGACCGCCGATGTTGCCGAGGACCGCGATCACGGTCCCGTCGCGGGTCTTGGCTGGAGCGGCGCCACGGGCCTTGGCCGCTTCGCGCGCGGCGAGCCAGGCCGTGCGCTTGGCCGCCACCGTCTCCCGCACGGACGGTTCCGGCGCGGTCCAGACCGTTCCGGCCACGCCGTCCAGGGCGACGACCTGACCGTCGGCGACCCCGCCGATGACATCACCCACGCCGATGACCGCCGGGATGCCCAGCGCTCGGGCCAGGATGGCGGCATGGGAGGTCGCGCCGCCGGTTTCGGTCACGATGCCGAGCACCATGGCCGCATCGAGTCCGGCCACGTCGGAGGGCGCGAGATCATGGGCCATGACGATGGACGGCGTGTCCAGGCGAATGGTGCGCGCGCCCTCGCCGGAGAGGATGCGCAACACGCGGCGGCCGCAGTCCAGGACGTCGTCGCCCCTGGCCCGCATGTACCCGTCGTCGAGGCGGTGATAGTCGTCCGCCACGGCATGGATCACCTCGGACCAGGCATAGGCGGCGTCGACGTTTTCCGAGGTGACGCGCGCCACGGCTTTTTCCCGCAGGTCCCTGTCGCCGAGAATCAGGCCGTGCACTTCGAAAATGGCGGCATTGGCCTTGCCGGCGGTCTTTTCCGTTTCCCGGCGCAGGACGTCGAGCTCGTCCAGGGCCGTGGTGATGGCCGCATCGAGCCTGGCGATTTCGCCCTTGGCGTCGGCCACCTGCCGGCGCGTCACTTCCGGCAGGTCGGCCAGGTGCGTCAGGGCCGGTCCCACGGCATAGCCGGCCGAGGCGGGCGCGCCGGAAAACTGGCCCTCTCCGTCGGCCTGAGCGGATTTGACCGGCTCCGGCGCGTTTTGCGCGACGTCCGCCTCCCGTTCCCCGAAATGGTCCGCGTGCAGCGCGCGCAGGGCTTCCACCGCCTCTTTGGCGTCCGGCCCGGAAGCGGTGATGGTGATGGTGTCGCCGTGGCGCACGCCGAGCAGGGCGATCTGGTTGATGCTCTTGGCGGAAGCGGTCTCCCCGCCCTTATGCACCTCGATGACGGAGGCGAATTTCCCGGCCGTGGTCACGAGGTTGGCCGCCGGCCGGGCGTGGAGCCCCAGGGCATTTTCGATGGCAAGTTCCAGAGTGAGCGTCTCTCCCTGGGCTGCCGCCTGGGCGACCGGGGCATCGGGGGCCGAGGCTTCGCCGGTCAGGGGCGCGAGCTGGGCGATTTTCGCCTGGAGCGCGGCGGCGGCCTCGTCGCCGGCCTCCTTGAGCGAGGTTCCAGCCGCCGCCTGCACCGCCGCCGCCACGGTTCCTTCCACAAGGGGAGCGGCGCAAAGGCGGATCTTTGCCCGGACTTCCTCGGACAGGAAATCGAGGGCCGTTTCGGCGCTCAAAAGGGCGCTGCCGAGGTCCATGAGCACCAGCACGCCGGCGTCCGCCCGGCCGGCGACGCTTTCGATGGCCGCCAACACCTGCATGGCGTCGGTGCCGATGGGATTGTCGGGGTCGTCGATGCCGCCCACAGCCTCCATGGGCACGGCTCCTTGGGTCATTTGCGAGGCCAGTTCGAGCACGCCCTCGGCGAGCTTTTTGCTGTGGGAAACAATGACGATGCCGATCACGGGCGACTCCGATGCCATGGGGCCTTGTGTTTCGGTGCGGGGGATTAGCGCAATGCTTCCCGCAGGGTTTCGAGCATATAGAAGGAAGACGTCGCGCCCGGGTCCTGATGGCCCACGGAACGGGGTCCAAGGTAGCTGGCGCGGCCTTTCCTGGCTTGCAGGGGAATGGTGGCGGCCAGGGCCTTTTCCCCCACGGGCACGAGCGCCTCGGCCAGGGCCGCCGCATCGTCGCCGTTTTGGGCGAAAGTCCTGGCTTCCGTAAGAACCGGGGCCCACAGGTCGTACATGGTCTTGTCCCCGGGCTCGGCCCGGCCCCGTTGGCGCAGGCCCTCCACGCCCGTTTCCAGGAAGCGCAGGAAATCGGCCACGGAAAGGGCGTCCTTGCCGGCCACGGCCATGCCGCCCTTCATCCAGAACGTCCCGTAAAGCGGGCCGCTGGCCCCGCCAACGCTGGACATGAGGGTCATGCCCACGGTTTTTAAAATCTCGCCGATGTCCTTGTCCGCCACCCCGGGCAGCTTCTCCATGACCTTGCTGAAGCCGCGGTGCATGTTGATGCCGTGGTCGGCGTCGCCGATGGCGGCGTCAAGCTCGGTGAGATAGCCCTTTTTCGCGGCGTAGACCGCATCCAGATTGCCGAGCCAGGCGAGGACCTGGGCCTTGCTGATGGGCATGGAATTCCTCCGGGGTGGCGTTATGGAAAGCCTTTTAACGGATCAGGCCGGGCGTGTGCACGGGCGCGTCCCAGAACCGCAGGATCTCGTCGTCGGCCTTCAGCAGCGTGATGGAAAAACCCTGCATCTCCAGGGAGGTGATGTAGGAGCCGATAAGGTTGCGCGCGATGGTGAGGCCTTTGTCCCGGCAGACCGCGTGGAGCTTCCGGTACACGGCGTAGAGTTCGGACACCGGGGTGCCGCCCATGCCGTTGACGAAGGCGATGACCGCGTCACCCTTGGCCAGGGGCGCGTCGGTGAGCGTCCGTTCCGTCCAATCCCCTCCGTCCCATTCGCGCACCGTTCGGGTGTAGGCGGGGTCGTCGATGATCTGCCCGGCCGCGTATTCGGTCAGCGCGTCCACGGGCTCGATGGGCATGCGGTGGGTGCCGGGCTCGCCGTGGATGCCGATGCCCATCTCGACTTCGTTTTCGCCCAGTTCGAAGGTGGGCTTGCCCGCCGCCGGAACGGTGCAGGAGCTTAACGCCACGCCGAAGGAACGGCCGTACTGGCTCACCTTGCGGCAAAGCGTCGCGCACCGCTCCAGGTCGTAGCCGGCCGCCGCCGCCCCGCCCACGATCTTTTCGGCCAGCACGGTGGTGCCCACGCCGCGCCTGCCCGCCGTGTACAGGCTGTCTTTGACGGCCACGTCGTCGTCGATGAGGACGTTTCGGACTTTGACCCCTTCGGCGGCGAGCAGTTCCACCGCCGTTTCGAAATTCATCACGTCGCCGGTGTAGTTTTTCACCACGAACAGCACGCCTTCTCCGCTGTCCACGGCCTTGGCGCAGGCGACCATCTGGTCCGGGGTGGGGGAGGTGAACACCTCGCCGGGACAAGCTCCGTCAAGCATGCCGGAGCCGACAAAACCGCCGTGCATGGGATCGTGGCCGGAGCCGCCGCCGGAAACCAGCGCCACCTTGCCCGCCACCGGCGCGTCGGCCCGGCGAATGAAGGTGGGGTCGAAGCTCACGGCCAATTCGGGATGGGCCAGGGCCATGCCCTCCAACTGTTCCCGCACAACGTTTTCCACGGCATTGATCAGTTTCTTCATGGCGGACCTCCTTGGGCGACTGGTGATACGCAAAGATAGCAGATATGCGGCGGAAATTGAAGGTGGTTTCCCGGGATAGGCCGGGGAACCGATACGGCGGGAGAGGCGCGTCGGGAAGCCTCCGGGGACAGCGGCGTTGCCGTGCGCGGCAAAAGGGGACTTTGACGGTCCGGCCAGTCCCGCTCCTGCGGGGACTTCGGCGTTTATACGGGCAGGTTGGCGGTCGAGGCCGGATGATCCCCGCAGGCGCGGGGATCATCTCATGGCATCGAACGCATCAATGGAGCGGAACGGATCATCCCCGCGCCTGCGGGGGACACGAGCCGGCGAGCTCCTGACGATCGCCTTCCGTAAGCTGTTGCTCGTCTTTGAGGTCCACTCCGGAAAGGCCCAGGGCCAGGGACTTGGCAACGAGATAGTCCAGGGTCCGGGCCGCCCGATCATGGGGCAGTCCCTGGGGCCGGATGTTGGAAATGCAGTTGCGGCGCTCGTCGGTCAGCCCCGGCTTCGGGGCGTAGGTCAGGTAGACGCCGAGGCTGTCCGGCGAACTGAGTCCCGGCCGTTCGCCAATAAGCACGATGACGATCCGCGCCCCCAGGATTTGCCCGACCTCGTCACCCACGGCGACGCGTCCGCCCTCCACCAGGATGACCGGCGAGCGGCGAAGTCCCCGGGCCTCGGCCAGGGGCGAAAAGGCTGTCAGCAAGGGCACGGCCTGACGCTGGACCGCAAAGGACGAGAGCCCGTCGGCCACGACCAGGGCGAGGTCCACGGGGGCGAGGTTCGCCTGGCGCAAGGTCGTGGCGCCGGCCTCGGACAGGCGTCGTCCCAGATCCGGCCGGGCCAGATATTCCCGTCGATCCCGAACCCGGCTGGCCAGGGGCAAGGCCGCGATTCCCTCCCGCGCCAGATCGTCGAGAAACCTGGGCGTATCCAGGGGATGGTGCACGGCGTCCCGGGCCTTGGCGTGGTCCAGGGTAAAGCGCAGGTGGGCGGCCGTGGGCAGGCTGACGCCGGCCTGGCCCAGAGCCACCCGGGCGGCGGTAAATTGGCGCAACCGGTCCCAGGGGGCCGGCGTGACGATGGCGTCGGAATCGTGGTTAGGCAATGGCATGGGGAAGAGCCAACCTCATGTTCTCCCGGCTCAGGGGCCGCGGCCGCATGTCGCGGTCGAAAAGGCCCATGTCCACGAGCCACTTCTCGAACTCGGGCGCGGGGCGGAGCCCCAGGACCCGGCGCAGGTACAGGGCGTCGTGGAAGGAGGTGGTTTGGTAGTTGAGCATGATGTCGTCCGAGCCGGGAATGCCCATGATATAGGCGCAGCCGGCCGCGCCGAGCAGGGTGAGCAGCACGTCCATGTCGTCCTGGTCGGCCTCGGCGTGGTTGGTGTAGCACACGTCCACGCCCATGGGCAGGCCCAGGAGCTTGCCGCAGAAGTTGTCCTCGAGCCCGGCCCGAATGATCTGCTTGCCGTCCAGGAGGTATTCCGGGCCGATGAAGCCCACGACGGTGTTGACCAAAAACGGGGAAAAGGCCCGCGCCACGGCGTAGGCCCGGGCCTCCACGGTCTGCTGGTCCACGTCGTGGTGGGCGTTCGCCGACAGGGCCGAGCCCTGGCCCGTTTCGAAATACATGACGTTGTCCCCCACCGTTCCGCGTCCCAGGGACAGGGCCGCCTCGCGTCCCTCGGCCAGGAGGGAGAGGTTCACCCCGAAGCTGGCGTTGACGCCCTCGGTGCCGCCGATGGACTGGAACACCAGGTCCACCGGAGCGCCCTTGGCGATGGCGGCGATGGTGGTGGTCACGTGGGTGAGTACGCAGCTTTGAGTGGGGATGGCGTAGCTTTGGCGCAGTTCGTCGAGCATGACCAGAAGACGGATGACGCCCTGGAGATTGTCGGTCGCCGGATTGATGCCGATGCAGGCGTCGCCGGAGCCCAGGATCAGGCCATCGATGATCGTGGCCAGAATGCCCTTGGGGTCGTCCGTGGGATGGTTGGGCTGCAACCGGGTGGACAGGCGGCCGGGCAGGCCGATGCTGGTTCGAAACGCCGTGTTGGTCCGTGTCTTTGCCGCCGCCAGGATGAGGTCCTGGTTGCGCATGATCTTGGAGGTGGCCGCCACCATCTCGGGCGTGAGCCCAGGAGCCAGGGCCGTTAGGCTGGCCTCGTCGGCCTGATCCGAAAGCAGCCATTCGCGGAAGGTTCCAACGCTCAGGTGTTTGACCGGGGAAAAGGCGGCGGCGTCGTGGCTGTCCAGGATGAGCCGGGTGACCTCGTCGGCTTCGTAAGGAATCAGCAGCTCTTCCAGAAAGGCGGTCAACGGCACGTCGGCCAGGAGCATCTGGGCGGCCGCCCGCTCTTCGGCGCTTTGGGCGGCGATGCCGGCGAGTTGGTCGCCGGAGCGTTCGGGCGTGGCCTTGGCCAACAGTTGGCGCAGTCCGTCAAAGCTGTAGCGGCGAGGGCCGATGGTCAGGGAGTACACAGCGGTAGCCCTCTTGGGGTTTGGGTTGCGTCCCCCCGCGCACCTTTTCGGGAAGGCGCGCGGGGGGCGGTTCTAGCGGCGGTCGTTATTTCTCCTCGACGAAGACCGCCTCGAGTCCTTCCACCATATCCTCCTCTTCTTCGGCTTCCTTGGAAAAGACCCTGAAGTAGAGATAGGAAGCGGACAGAATGACGAAGAAGATGACGGCCAGGGAGAGGTTATAAATAGTCACCGCCACCAGGGCCAGCACGGCGATGGCCAGTCCCACGGCCGGGGCCACGGGGTAGAAAGGCGCCTTGAAGGGCCGGGGCATGTCCGGTTCGTTGCGGCGCAGGGCGAAGTAGGTGACCAGGGAGATGACGTAGAGGGTCAGGGCGCCGAACACCGACAGGGTGATGATGTCCCCGGTCTTGCCGGAAAGCAAGGCGATGATGCCCACCACCATGTTGGCGATCAGGGCATTGGCCGGCGTCTTGAAGCGCTTGTTCACCTTGCCGAGTATCGGGGCCATGTAGCCCACCCGGCCCATTTCCATCACAGCCCGGCCGGCGGCCAGGATGATGCCGTGGAAGGAGGCGATGAGCCCGAACAGGCCCACGAAGATGAGCATATGGTAGAGCAGGTGGCTGTCGCCCACGATGTGGCTCAGGGCCAGGGGCAGGGGGGAGTCCGAAGGCGCCGCGCCCGGGGTGGGGTAGACGATGGCTTCCCAGCCGGACACGCCCACGGAGCAGGCAAAGGTGAGCACGGCCAGGACCACCAGGGTGAGAATGGCAGAGCCGAAGCCGATGAGGATGTTGCGCTGGGGATTGACCGTTTCCTCGGCCACGTTGGCCACGCCCTCGATGGCCAGGAAGAACCAGATGGCGAAGGGAATGGCGGCGAAAGCGCCGCTTATGCCGTGGGGCAGGGCATTGGCGGTCAGGTTCTGCCAGTGGAAGCTGGGGGCGGTGACGCCGCAAAACAGCAACAGTTCGCCCACGGCCAGCACGGTGACGAACAGCTCGAACCCGGCGGCGGCCTGGACGCCGTAAATGTTCAGGGCCGTGAACACAACATAAGCGGCGATGGCGATTTCCGTGGAGGGCACATTGGGGAAGAACAGGTTGAAGTAGGCGCCGATGGCGGCGGCGATGGCCGGCGGCGCGAACACGAATTCGATGACCTGGGCGATGCCGGCCAGAGCGCCGAGTTTCCGGCCCAGTCCCCGGCTGGCGTAATCAAACGCGCCGCCGGCCTTGGGGATGGCGCAGGCCATCTCCGTGTAGCAGAAGGTGAAGGTCAGGTACATGAGGATGATAAACCCGGTGGCAATGGCCAAGCCCAGGGTGCCCCCCTGTTCCAGGCCCAGGTTCCAGCCGAAATATTCCCCGGAGATCACGTAGCCCACTCCGAGGCCCCACAGCATCCATGGCCCTAATTTTCGTTCCAGTTGCGTAGATTTTTCGCCACTCATAACTCCGACCTCCGGTAAGATAAAATGAGGGGGACGCGCCCTTCCCTCGGGGGCGGTCCCGGCCGTAAGCGCGTTGGGCATGTCAGCCCCAGCTTCGCGGAATAACTGGGACTATTTGCATGGGACATGCCAAGGAGCCGGGGCAAGGCCTTGGAGGCCCGTGAAAGGGCGGCGGCGAGGATTGGCGGCAGGAGCGTTCGGACGGCATGTAGGCCGCCAACGAAAACGCATTGTAAAAGCGTATTGTTATGATTCGCGGATTTCTTGGCCGACGCGACGGCGATTCCAGGAGCGAAATGGTTCGTCAGTTTCTGGAGGCAAAATTGGGGGAAGCTGGAATGGAGGGCTCGGACAACTCCATCAAGCCGACAGTTTTCGCATGCTATGGAACAGAATTGTTGTTTGATGAGACAATATTGTTTTGCGGATGATCGCGCCTGGCCAGCCGGTTCGCCTTTCTCCCGGTCCGGTTCACAAGAAGGGCCGCATCACGCCGCCCACCTCCCGGTCCCTTATGGTTTGAGCGCATTGGAACCCTTTGTTGAAGAAAGACGCTACGGCAGGCGCAGGATCTCCCTGACCTGGCCGTCGGTAAGTTCGCGGCCGAAAAAGCGCGCGTAGAAATCCTTCGCCTCGGCAACCAGGTCCATGTCCTTGAAGCGCTTCGGATACAGGGTCTTGCCCATCCACAGCACCGCCAGGATCTGCTCCGGCGTGAAGTGCGTGTAGCCGTGCATGCCGAAGGGAACCGCCGCCACCGCATGGCGCTTGACCGCGGAAAGCGTCGCGTAGCGCGGGTCGGAGAGCACCTCGTTGACTTCCTTTTTGTTGAAAACGAGCAGCACGTCCGGGTCCCAGGCCAAAAGCTGCTCTGGGCTGATGCGGGGATGTTCCAGGGACAGGCCGGCTGGCGCGGCGTATGTCCCGCCTGCTTTTTCAATCAGGAACCTCGCCGTGGACACCATGGGAATCATGAGTCCTGAGGCCCGGATATAGAGCGCCTTGACCCGCTTGTCCGGCGGAATGTCCGCTGTCGCCCGGGCCACGCGGTCCAGATTGGCCGCAAACGCCGCCTGCAACGCCTTGGCCCGCGCCGTCGCGCCAAGCGCATCGCCAAGATCGGCAAGGGCCCGGCTTACGGCCGTCGGTTCGCGCCAGGACAGGCAGTAGGCGGGAAAGCCCCTCGCCGACAGCATGTCGGCCGTGGCCGTCGATTCCACGAGCACCAGATCGGCGCGCAAGGCCATGAGCGCTTCGAGGTCGGGCGTCCAGGACGGCCCCATGGACGAGACCACCGGAGCCGTCGTCACCTGGGGCGCGAACACGCCTTGATACTTCCATTGCCCTCCATGGAGCCCCTGGGGCAGTCCGTTGACGATTTCGCCGCCCTTGCCCAGGGCGACCAGGAACGCGTTGAGCGAAGGCGTGCCGCCGGCCGTGACCACACGCGCGACGGCGTCGGGAATATCCACCGCGCGGCCGCAGCCGTCCGTGACCCGCCTGGCCAGGGCGGACCCCGGCCAGACGAGCGATCCCGCCAACAAAACCGTCGCGGCGAGCAAGCCGGCGCGCCCGCGCAAAGGACGGAAAGCGAGTGAGGTAATGCGCATGACGGCTCCGGACCTAAAACGTGATGGTGATGCCGCCGACCACGGTCAGCGGCGAGCCGGGGTAGTAAGTCGCCGAAGCGGTCTGCGTATCGTCCGAGGCGCTGCGGATAGTGGCCACGTAGCGTTCGTCGAAGAGGTTCAGCACGTCCAGGGTCAGCTTGCATTCCTTGTTGCGGAAGACCGGCGGCAGATCGTAGCTCAAATACAGGTCCACGATGTTGTAAGGACGGATGTAATCGTGGTTCTGCACATCGCCGTAACGCGAATCCACGTATCGGTACAGGACCGTGCCTTTGAACTTGTCATAGGTGGCCGTGGCCCCGAGCTTGCCGAGCCACAGCGGCACGTCCGGCACCTGGTTGTTTCGCACGCGCAGCGTCGTGCCGAGCGAGGAGTTGATGTTCTTGGTGAACTGGAAGTTGTTGTAGGAGCCGGAACCGAAGAGCGTCAGCCAGGACAACGCCTTCCAGGACACTTCCAGCTCGGCGCCGAAGGAGCGGGCGTCCGCGCCGGGTTGCAGGTAGCTTGCGCCGATGAGCGAATCGTAGGCCGTGACCTGCTTGTGGTGATAGTAGGCGTAAAACAATGTCGGGGCGATGGAAAAAACGCCGTTGTTGTAGCGCAGGCCGACGTCGATGTTGTCCGAGGTCTCGAGCTTGATGTCGTTCCACAGATGCTGGAGGGTGATGCCCTGGGCCAGGAAGGCGGCGGCATTGCTGTTATAGGCGCTGTAGAGGGGACCCTGGAGCGGATAGGCGTAGTTGCGGCCATACATGGCGCGCGCGGTGAGGTTGTCCGTCAGGTCGTAGCTGAGGCCGACATTGGGCAGCCAGGCGTGCTTTTCGGTGGCGTCGGTGGATTTGCTGGTTACGACGCCGGAGCTGTAGTCCCGGGCGTCGTCGTAGGAGACGTCGGGCACGCCCGAGGTGTCGTAGCTCGTGACCCGGGGCATGGAGGCGGACAGGTATTTGAGGCCGGCCGTGGCGTGGAGCTTCCCGAAGTCGCCCGAGGCCTGGATGAACGGAGCCTTGAAGAGCCGTTCGCCCACGGTGTTGAGCATCTTCCAGCCGCCAAAGGAATTGCCCCAGGTCTGCAGGGTGTAGAACCGCTGTCCGGCCACGGGAGGCGGAAAGGCCGTGATGTACTGGTACCAGAAGCCGCCCTTGAGTTTCACGGGATGCAGGTCCTGCTCGATCTGGGCCACGAAGCCCCACTGGCTTTCCCGCATTGCGTTGAGGTTGAAGCCGATCTGCTTGGCCTTGGACGGGATGGAGGTGACGTTGGTGAATCGGCGCGAGCCGCCGTCCCCGGCGTAATAGGGCTTGAAGGAGAAAAGCCCCCCGGACCAGAGGTCGGCTTCGAGTTTGCCGAAGACCGTCCACTCCTGCATGTCCTGGTAATTGTAGCCGTAATAGGCGTAATCGGTGGTGGTGTCGCCGGTTCGTTCGCCGGTGAAGTCGAAGCCCCGGTACAGCGACATGTTTTGGGTTTGGGCATAGGTCAGGGGGCGGTATTCGTCCTGGTGGAAGGCGTTGTAGATGCCGTAGGCCTCCAGGCGGACATGGCCGTAGAACAGCGGCTGGGCCAGGCCGGCCATGATGTTGGTGCGGTCGGTGTAGCCTTTGCCGCGCCATTTGTCGGTCTGGCTGTAGGAGGCGGAACCGAGGAAGCGCGTGCCGAGCAGGGGCGATTCGCCGGTGTCCAGGCGGGCGAAGCTGCGGGTGAAGCCGAAGGAGCCGTATTGCTCGGAGAACGTGGCTCCGGGGGTGTCGGCGGGTTTTCGCAGCAGCATGTCCAGGGCGCCGGCGGAGTTGCCGAAGCCGAAGCCCTTGTCCGCGGCGATGGGGCCCCGGCCCAGGCTGAGGCTGGAGACGTTTTCCATGTCCAGGAAGTTGCCCATGCTGCCGTTGCCGACGTTGATGCCGATGGGCAGGCCTTCGATGGTGCGGGACAGCCGGCCGTAGGTCGAGGCGGACTGGCCGCGGATGCGCAGGGAATTTTGATCCTGGACGAGCCCGTAGGGATCGGTGCCTTCGGCGTTGACCGAGGGCAGGAGATTGAGCGCCCGGTAGGGGTTGGTCTGTCCCGGGCCGGCGAAGGTGGTCACCGTGTCCTGGTCGAGGACCGTTTCCGTGGCCGGCTGGGACTGCTCCTCCTGCAGGGGGCCGGGGGTCTTCTTGCCGGTGACCACGGCTTCGCCCATGTCGTATTCGCTTGTCGCCCGGTCCTGCCCTTGGGCCATGCCGCACGGCAACAGGCACAGCAGGGCAAGGACGGCCGTGATAAAACGGGGGGTACGCATCACATCACTCCTCAAGGCTTCCGTGTTTCCTGACAGGCGGCGGCAGGACCCGCCACATCCCCTCCACAAAGGCCAGCTTGGCCTCGATGCCGTACATGATGGCCAGATGCTCGGGCGTAACCACGGACGCGGTCGGACCGACGTCCAGCACCCGTCCCCCCGCCAGCAACACGGCCCTGTCGGCTACGGCCAGGGCGTGCTCGGGCAGGTGGGTGGAAAAGACGCAGCTGCGCCCGCCGTCCGCCAGGGCGGCGATGCGGACGAGCAGGCGGCGCTGGTTGCCGAAATCCAGGGCGGATTCCGGTTCGTCCATGACGGCCACGTCCGCGCCCTGGATGAGCGCCCTGGCAAGCAGGGTGAGCTGGCGTTCGCCGCCGCTGATTTCGGTGTAGGGGCGGCCGGCCAGCGCCTCGAGTCCAAGCTCGGCGAGACAGTCCCGGACAAGGGCGCGGTCGGCGGCGGTGTAGGGCGCAAGGGGGCCGCGACGCGGCAACAGACCCAGCCGCGCCACTTCCTCCACGGTGTAGGGGAAGACGGGGCGGTGTTGCTGGGGCAGGTAGGCGATCCGACGGGCCAGAGCGCGCCTGGAAAGGGAGCGGATATCGCGGCCGCGAAACCGGATGGTGCCGGCTTTCGGGGCGAGCACGCCCATAAGCGCCCGCAGCAACGTGGTCTTGCCCGAGCCGTTGGGGCCGAGCAGGGCCGTGATCCCGCCTTCTTCCACGTGGAAGGATAGCTCGCGCAGCACCGTGCGTCGTCCGTGGCCCAGACGCACGTTTTCGAGGGCGAACAGGGCGTTCACGCGAAATTCCCGCGTCTGGCGCGCAGCAGCAGGACAAAGCAGGGAATGCCGCAAAGGGCCGTCAGGATACCCACTGGCGCTTCGACCGGGAAAGCGGTGCGGGCCAGGGTGTCCATGGCCAGAAGGTAGGCCGCGCCGACCAGGGCCGAGGCCGGCAGCAGCCGCGTCATGGACGGCCCGACAAGCCGTCTGGCCAGATGGGGGGCGATGAGCCCCACCCAGCCGATGACGCCGCCGACCACCACGGTGAGCGCCGAGGCCAAAGTGGCCAGGGCGATGACTCCGCCCCGCACTTGCCCGACCCGCACGCCGAGGCTTGCGGCCTCATCGTCGCCCATGGTCATGGCGTCCAGGGGCCGGGCCAGCAGCAGCAGGCCGCAAACCGCCGCGAGCATGGGGAGGCAAGCGAGCGCCGTCGTGCGGCCGTCCACCAGCGCCAGGGAGCCCATGAGGAAAAATACGATGCTCGGCAGTTGGTTGTAGGGGTCGGCCACGTATTTGACCAGGGACACCAGGGCCGAAAACAGCGCCCCGCTGATGACACCGCCAAGGACGATGGACATGACGGCCTTCTCGCCCTGGAAAAGCGACAACAGCACGGCCAGTCCGGCGGCGGCCAGCCCGAAGCCGAAGGCCAGCCCCTGAACCCCGGCCAGGGACCAGGACCACAACAGCCCCAGGGCCGCTCCGAAGGACGCGCCGGCCAGGACGCCCAGTATGCCCGGGGAAACCAGCGGATTGACGAGCAGGGCTTGATAGGCCGAGCCGGATGCGGCCAGGGCGGCCCCGGCGGCCAGGGCGGCCAATATGCGCGGGCCGCGTATGGCCCACAGCAGATTGGAGAGCGTCGCCTCTCGCCGGGGATCGAGCCCGCCCAGGGCGTATTGTCCCAGTTCCTTGGCGGAGACCGGCATTTTGCCGAGGCACAAGGACAAGGCGGCCAGGGCCAAAAGCAGGGCCGACAGGCCTCCCCAGGCCAGCAGGGGACGTACGCGCGTCACGGCCGGGTCTCGCCGCGCCCCTCCTCGAAGAGGGTTGCCGCCCGACGGCGCAGGGCGGCCAGATCGTTTTCGCGCAGCGTGTCCCAGCCGAGCCAGGCTAGGCTGGCTTCCTCGGGCAGGGGGCATGGCACGTCCGGGTGGAGGGAGGGGAAAAAGGCTCCGGAGCACACGCGTCCGACCTCCGCCCCTTCCATGTGGGCGGCGAGAGTGGCGAGTTTTTCCGGGCCGTTGCGTTTGACGAGCTGGAAAAAGGGCATGGCCACCGCCCCGTCGCGGGGCCAGACCACCGTGGCTGGCCGGCGTATGTCGGCAAGGCGGGCGAAAAAATACGGCATGACGGCCACGGCCGGGCTCTGGGGACTGCCCGTGCCGAGAAATTTGATGACCTGGGAGGGGTGCATGCCGCAGCGGACGTTGCGTCCCAAGCGGCGCACGGCGTCGTCGCCGAATTTGGCCTGGATGTGCAGCATGAGCGAGCCGCTGACCTTGTCCCCCATGCCGCAGACGGCCACGTCCCGGACGAAGGCCTCGTCCAGCAGTTTTTCCCAGGCGTCAGGCGTTTCCCGTCCCTTGGCCAGCACGGGATCGATGACGAAGACGAAGACGTTGACTCCGATGGCCCGGTAAATGCCCTGCGGATCGGCAAAGCCGTACGGAGCCAGGGCGGGGTTGACCTTTCGGCCGGGGTTGGCGGCGAAATGTTCCTTTGTGGCCCATCGCCGCATGAATGCATGGTCGAGCAGGGTGTTGTATCCGGCGGCCATGGTCAGGTCGGGCATGCGGGCGAGGTCGGTGATGGTGTCGCCTTGATTGCTGATGGACGACTCGTTTTCGGATTGCACCGTGATCCGGGCTTCGGGGGGTGTCCCACGTCCCTGGATTTCGCCGGCCTGTTTCAGGGCGATTTCCAGCGGCGCTTTCAGGGCGCAGGGGACGTTTGCCTCCACCCAAAGCGGTCTGCCCGTCGTTTCCGCCATCTCGTGCCGGGCCGCCACCAGTTCCAGAAACGCCCGCGGATCAAGGCCGCGGTGGCGCAGCAGACTTCCCAGAGTGAGATACGCGGACAAGGGGTCATTTTGTTCGTGGGAAGGTTCTTGCGTCAGTCCGGCCAGCTCCAGCAGATGGCGTCCATCGGGGTATTGCCGCAAAAAATGTTGAACAGTGAAGTCGAGAATGTCGCTTACATTTGCAGACATGTTATTTGGTACCTGATAATCGTAATTCAGTTTTGTAAAAATAAAAGGGAAAATGAGACTGTTGCGTGGAGTACAACATGATTTGACAAAAGTGCAATATTGTCACGCGAGAAAGATTTTTAGTGACGTCATATAGGGTCACGGTTGTTACTGGAATGGTGATGTCGCGTATTGCCGGCATATTGCGTATTTTGCGTGGCGTACATCTGGCCAAGGGGAGAGGGGCTGGCAGGGCGGCCGATCGGCTGGGGATGGGGGGATCACGATGCGGCTGTGCGCGCATGGTCGGCGTGGACGTGGCCTTGCTCGTGACTGTATGATGCGGTTGGCTGTGCGAACCCCAAGTGGGGAGGGATTGCCGGGGAGGTTCGCACGGTTGCGGAGGGGAATGATTTCGGTAGATTGTTTGGTGAGAGTTCTTTGCCAAGGGAAGATAGGGATACATTTTGACGTCGGTTCGCGGAGATGCGGGGGAGAACCCCGTGTTGTCCGGGTATCGGGACCGACAGTCGCCCCCCCCCCCACGCGGGGGCGTGGATTGAAACCACGATTTCAAGGTCTCCAATGATTATGGCGGCCAGTCCTCCCCCCGAACGGGAGGCGGTGACAAACCTCGCCGCGTCTCGGGCGGGGGAGAGGCATGCCGCTTAGGCGACTCCCAGAATCCAGCCCTCGATGGCCGCCGTCGCCCGCTCCGAAGCGGTCAGCGCGGGGCGGCAACACGCCGCCAAAGCGCCGTCGGCATCAGCCCGGCGCAACCATGCCGCCAGACTGTACGCGTCCTGCTGGTCCTGGGTGCGGCCTTCCCTCGGAAAGCTCCGGCTCCACAAGGCGGGATAGCATTCGGCCACGACCGATTTCCCGCTCGGAAAATCCCAGCCGTCAAACGGCCAGAAATGCACCCGGTCGCCAAGCTCGCGCCGCAGAAATCGCAGCCAGGGCAGGCCGGCGTGGGTGGACTTGGCCACCGATCCCGGCACATCGAAATGAAACACCGACTTGGCCCGGCCCGTGCGGATCTCGGACAGACGCCGCCAGCGGGCGTTGCCCGGTCGCGTCCCTTCCTTGCCATATGCGCCGTCGCGGATCTGCTGCACGGTGACCGAAGGCGCGTCGGTCGGCCAGAATGCCTGGAAATCATCCAGAAAAGCCGGCCAATCGCGCGGCGAGCCGTATCGCTCGAAGT
This sequence comes from Solidesulfovibrio fructosivorans JJ], assembly GCF_000179555.1. Lineage (NCBI taxonomy): Bacteria > Pseudomonadati > Thermodesulfobacteriota > Desulfovibrionia > Desulfovibrionales > Desulfovibrionaceae > Solidesulfovibrio > Solidesulfovibrio fructosivorans. The sequence goes on along the minus strand of NZ_AECZ01000006.1, from coordinate 47,427 downwards.
AGGGCAGGGGAAAGGAAAACCCGTGGTCGATGCCGACAATGGTCGGGACATCCTCGCCAAGACGTTGCGTGAGCCAGACGGCCAGCTCCCGGCGCGACCAATGCTTCCGGCCATACTCCGGCGTATGCGCCTCGGTCGGCGGAGCGGTCCCTTGCGCCGTGTAGACGCGCAATCCCGCCAACCCCGTTTCCGCCGTGGCGGCCCCGGAATAATCGATGCCGATCGCCCGGCCAAAAGCGGGCCGGGGCTTCGCGGCGAGTGTTTTTTCGTGCATGGGGCTCCTTGCATTCCTGAACGGGCGGTCAAAAAAAACCTAACGCCCGGCGCTACCGGCCGCAACGGCGCTTGGACGCCGATGCGCCGCCCCGCTTGCGAAGTCTCCCGATTCTCCCTATGTCGGTAGGAAGTTGGAAAAGGAGACCCCATGGGACCCAAGCATGGTCGCATTATCGTGTGGCTGGTCGTCTGGACGCTTTTGGGCCAAGGCATCGCCCTGGCCGGCGATGCGGAAACCATCGGCCCGAAGGGCGTCTGGAAGCTGCCCGAGGCCGCCTGGACCGACTGTCTGCAAAAGGCGCAGGACGCAACCGACTGCCTGGCCCGCATCATGCGTCAGACCGGCGCGACGCCGGAAGCCCTGGCCGTAAACAAAATGCTCGACGGCGAGGGCTACATGGAAACTTTTCAGGAAATGGGACGAGTGGACGTGGCGGTGATGGTTTTTCCGTTGCGGGCCAACACCAACGCCGTGACCTACCTGGTCAACGGTTCGCCGACGCTCGTTTCGAGCGAAATCGAGCCTGCCGACCTGCCGCTTGCCGCCGACCCGACTTACGCCGCCTTGCAAAAGGCCCATCCCGAACTCATGTTCTGGCCGACCGGCGAAGGCCCGAGCGCCGTGGACACCCCGCCCGGCGGCGGCCAGGGCTTCGTCTTCACCTATCCGCTCTTAAACGGCTGCCACGCCTGCGCCGTGCTCGGCCAGGCCCTGCTGTCCCTCGATTTCGGCCCGGACGGAACCTACCACGGCCCACGGCTCCTCCGCGTGGAAGCCGCACGGTAAGCTGTTTCGCGGGCAAAGCGCGGGAGGGAAACCTTTGTCCTCCCGGCTTGCGTGCGTCCCTTCCTGAAACCATAATAGTGTGCCCGGAAGGCGGCTAATCGCTGTCCGGGCGGCAGCCTGTCCGGAGAGCCCAGGGAATGCATTACGAAATAACGGACGCGAAAGCCCAGGACCACCCGGCGATCGACGCACTGGCCGTGGAGGGCTGGCAGGTTCTCAAAAGCGGTTACGCTCCCGAAAAATGGGAAAGCCTCCTTCTGGCCATTGGTGGCATGTCAAAGCTGTCCGAAAACGGGCGGTTGATCGTTGCCAGAAATTCCGAAACCATTTTGGGCGTTGTGGCCTACCTGCCGCCCAATGCCTCTGACCCTGTCGTTTTTCCGGAAGGATGGCCTTCCATTCGCATGTTGGTGACCCGACCGGCCTATCGGAACATGGGGATCGGAAGGCGTCTCATGGAGGCTTGCATTGCGCGGGCCAAGCAGGACGGTTCCGCGTGCATCGGCCTGCATACCAGTCCGATCATGACCGTCGCATTGCCGCTCTATTTACGCATGGGATTCGTGAAGGACAGGGATTTGGAGCCCTTTGCCGGAGCGCCTTATGCGAGATATGTTCTATACTTGAGGGGAAAAGATAGAGTTTGTGGGCTGCCGCGACGTTGCAATCAGGTTCCGCTTTCCGGCTCCTTCATGCCGCTGTCCCGCTCCACTTTGACCACCCGCGTTTGGAATGCCGTATACCATTTCTCCCGGCCAAGCCGCTGCGCATTTTGGTGGTGAAGATTTTGCTTCCATCGAGTGATGGATTCGAGATCCGACCAATAGGAAACCGTGATCCCCACAGCATCCCTTGCCGATTCCACGCCGAGATAGCCGGGTTGGCCGGCCGCCAGGGCAAGCATTCTGTCCGCCATGGCGGCATACCCGTTATCGCCCTCTGTGCGGATCGAGGTGAAGATGACCGCATAATACGGCGGTGTTGGCGTATGGGCGATCAAAAGGAAGGTGTCTCCTTGGAGTGTACTGCCGGCCTGGGGAGAACCTTCCCCCAAAAAAACGGCAGGCCTTTTCCCACACCCTTTAACTGCGCTTCCAGCCCGTGACCAGGGCGATGGCCTTGATGCCTTTTTTCTCGCCGGTAAATCCCAGTCCTTCCTCGGTCGTGGCTTTCAGGTTCACGCGGGATTTGTCGAGGCTAAGAAGCGCCGCCACGTTCAGGCGGATGGCCTGGGCGTGGGGGCCGATGCGTGGAACCTGGGCGATGATGGTCAGGTCCACGTGGGTGATGGTCAGCCCCGCTTCGCGCGCCAGGAGCAGCGCCTCGCTGACGAACACCCCCGAGGCCATGTTGTCGAAGTCGGGATTGCTGTCCGGAAAAAGCTGGCCGATGTCGCCGCCGGCCACGCAGCCGAGAATGGCGTCGGTCAGCGCGTGCAGCAGCACGTCGCCGTCGGAATGGGCCAGCACCTCGGGCGCGCCGAGGATGGGATAGCCGCCGAGCTTCATGGGCCGGGCCGGCTGTTTGCCGGGATGGGCCGGGTTGGCGTAGCGGTGCACGTCGTAGCCGTAGCCGACCACGGGCACGGGCGACGGAGTGGCGTCTTCGAGCAAGGCCAGATCCTCGGGATTGGTGATTTTCCGGTTGTCCGGGTGGCCGGGCACGGTGTGGACGGGACGGCCGAGGTGCTCGACGAGGCTTGCGTCGTCGGTGACGGTGAACTCCTCGCCGGCGTGGGCGAAGGCCTGGCGCAAAAGGGCCGCGTCAAAGCCTTGCGGGGTCTGCACGGCGGCCAGCCGGCTGCGGTCAAAGGTGGCCAGCACCGTTTCTTCGCGCACTTCCTTGATGGTGTCCGTGACGGGCAGCACCGGAATGACGGCCTCGTGTCCCTCGCGAAGGGCGGTTATGACCCGGCCGACAAGCGCGGGATCGACAAAGGGCCGCGCCGCGTCGTGGACGAGCACGAAGCGGCAGTCTGAGGGCAGCGCGGCAAGGCCGTTTTGGACCGAATCCTGCCGGCGAACGCCTCCGGCCGTGGTGAGAACCGCCACGCCCGGATCATGGGCGGCGAGCAGTCCGGCCAACGCCTTTCGGGCTGCGTCCAGATCGGCCGGCGGAAACACCACCATCACGCCGGCAATGTCCGGGCAGCGGGCAAAGGTGGAAAGCGACCGCCAGTACAGCGGCTTGCCGCCAAGGCGCAGAAACTGTTTTTTGACGCCGCCCGAGGCTTCGGCGAGCCGGGTTCCCGAACCGGCGGCGAGCAGAACGGTCCAAACGGACACGGGGTATCCTCGATAATCAGGTAGAAGGTGGAAAAAAGGGGGAGCCGGCCGATAAGCCGGGTTCTGTTCCCCGGAGATTCCGGGGCGGTCGTCATTCCTCTAGGACCGCGATTGCCCGCGGCCTCAAGCAACCTACCCGAGGGCACGGCCGGGCCAGCCTTGACGCCCTCCTATTTGGTTTTGCTCCGAACGGGGCTTGCCGAGCTTGCCGCGTCACCGCGGCAACTGGTGGGCTCTTACCCCACCGTTTCACCCTTACCGGCGCAAGCGCCGGCGGTTTGCTTTCTGTGGCGCTCTCCCGGGATCGCTCCCGCTGGGGGTTACCCAGCGTCCCGCCCTGCGGAGCCCGGACTTTCCTCCCCGGGCCAAAAGGCCCGCGACGACGACCTGTCCGACTCCCCGAAATCCCATAAGACCGTTTCCGCCGCGCGTCAAAGCAATTGGGGGAATCGGCGGCCCATTCCGGTGATCTTTCCGGTCGGCGGCTTGTGTCCGCGTCACGCCGGTGCTACACGGAAACCATGGGAAATGGCACGACATTATCGGGAGGCGGCGTGATGCGGACCTGCCTTTTCATGGCTTTTGCCGTGGCGGTGGCCAGTCCGGCCCTGGCCACGGATTGGGTCTTTTTGAGCGCGCACGACGACCAGTCCGTGGAACTATATTATGACCGTCATTCCGTGCGGGTGTCCGGGAACACCGTGCGTGTTCGAGTGAAGCGGGTCTTTTCCGAGGACGAAGGCCGGGAACTGGCCGCCGAGCACGGCGACGGCGAGCCCATTGCCTACAGCGTGGAGCGCATCCTGCTCGACTGCGCCGGCAGACGCCTCAAACGCAACGCGGCGGCCTGGATCGGTGTCAGCGGAAAGCTGCTCGAACGGACCGTGGCCACGCCGGGCGTGCCCTGGCGCCCCTTGCGCCATGGGGGGTTGGGCCAGGCGCTTTGTCTGGAACTGGAATAGATGGACCAGGTTTATCCAAATACCCGTCGATTCCTGTTCGTTCGGTAGCAATACAGCGTTATACAGAGTCGTTGGAAGGGGGGCCTGGGGGGAGAAGTTTTCCGCGGAAAGGGTTCCCCCAGCCTCTTTTCGAGGGGCGTCACGAAGAGGCTCCTTGGGCAAAAAGTCCGGTCAGGGCGGCGAGCAGCATCGCCTTGCGCACGGGTTTGCGTAGGTACAAGGTATAGCCGGCGTCCAGGCAGGCGGTCTCGTCCGCGGTTTGGGCCTTGCCCGAGATCCCCACGATGGGGGTCGGGGGCAGGCCGTGCACTACCTCGTAGGCGCGGATGCGGCGCGTGGCCTCCAGACCATCCATGACCGGCATGATATTGTCCATGATGACGCAGTCGTAGGCCCCGGCGACAAACCGCTCCAAGGCCTCCCGGCCGTTTTGGGCCTCTTCCAGGACAATGGGCGCTTCTTCCAGATATAGCCGCACGATCTGCCGGTTGACGCTGGAATCGTCGACCACGAGCACCTTCCAGGGGCCGCCGGTGGGCCATGTCGTCCCGGTGGGGGCGGTTTTTGCGTCCGAAGGCGTGTTCGGCGCGTCTTCGACCCTCATATCCAGGCATGGGGCCGGCAAGGGCGCTTCGGGCAAAGCGCGTCGACCGTTACATGGACGCCTCGGTGGATGGGCATGCGTTGGCATAATCTATTTCTTATTATTTATTTATAAATAATAACGGCTTGTATTGTCGCCAAATATCGAACAACGAATGTCGAACACTTCACGGTATTTTTACTATGGGACTTTTTTCCGCCAGGTTCAATGGGATTCCGCAAAAAACAATCCCTCTGCCTGGTGACAATAGGAAAGTGCCTGTGGCAGGCTTAGGGAAACGGAAATGACGAAACTTCCGGGCTCCTGTTATGAAAAAACGCTTCCTCTTGATCGTGGCGGCATCGCTGCTGCTGGCGGTCGCCGTATCCGCCCTGGCCGCCGCCGGCGACGATGCGGGCTATGGTGGGCTTTTGATGCGTCATGTCGCGGACGGGCGCGTGGATTATGCCGGGCTGAAAACAGATGAGGCGCGACTCGACGCGGCCTTGGAGGCCATGTCCCGGGTCGATCCGGCCGCGCTCTCGCCCCAGGCGCAATTCGCCTATTATATTAATGTCTATAACGCCTGGACCCTGAAGCTGATCCTGGAGCATTACCCGGGCATTCGTTCCATCAAGGAGGCGGGGAGTTTTTTTCGTTCGCCGTGGAAACGGTCATTTGTGCGTCTGCGGGACGGGGTGGTGAGTCTCGACGACATCGAGCACGGCATCCTGCGGTCGCGTTTCCATGACCCGCGCGTGCATTTCGCCGTCAATTGCGCCTCCAAAAGCTGTCCGCCCCTGGCCGACGCGCCGTATCGCGGTGAGACGCTTGACGCCCAGCTCGACGCCGCGACCAAGGCCTTCATCAACAACCCGAAGAACACCTTTTTCAAGGATGGCGCGCTCCATGTCAGCCGCATCTTCGACTGGTACGGCGAGGATTTCGGCGGCGCGACCGGGGTGTGGACGTTCATCCGCCGTTTCGCCGATCCGGCCCTGGCCCGGGAGATGGATGCCGCGCCCCGCCATGAACTGGTCTATGACCCGTACGATTGGTCGCTCAACGGCCGATGACCATGTCTTGCGTCAGGCCCGCTGATTTGTGCTCGAAGGAGCCCGGGGAAGCGGCCACGCGATGCTGGCGATCAAGGGAAGCGACGCCCGTTGTCCTTTTGCTTTGCGCGCTGGCCGGGTTGGCGCTTTGCGGGAGGCTCGAAGCGGGGCGTGGGTGGTATGCCTTCTGGTGGCTGGCGTCCTTTGGCGGTCTGGCCTGGACGGCGGTCCGGTTTCCGGCGATGGGGCGGGGCAGGGCAACGTTTGCCCTGCTCACGTTGGGGCTGGTGTTGCGGTTCGCCTTCGTGTGGGCTTGGCCGGCCGATTCCGACGTCAACCGCTACATCGTCGAAGGCGCGCTCCAGACGGTGGGCGGCAATCCCTATTTGCTGGCTCCGGGCGACCCGGGAGCGGCGCGGCTTTTGCCCGAAGCCCTGCGCCCGGTGTTGGCCCGGGTCAACCACCCGGAGCTTTCTGCCGCCTATCCGCCCCTGGCCGAACTTTATTGCCGGCTGGTGGCCGCGATTTCCCCCACCCGGGTCGCATTTCAGACAGCGGCCGCTCTGGCGGACTGGGGGGTATGCCTGGCCGTGGCCGTCTGGGTGTGGCGCACGGGACGTCCGGCAGCGCTTTTGCTTTTGTGCGTGGCCAATCCGCTCTCGCTGGCCATGGCGGCCGGGGAGGGGCACTGCGACGCGGTCGCGGCCCTTGGCGTGGCCCTGGCCATGGGCGCATTCGCGTCCAGGCGGGACCGCGCGGGCTTTTTCCTGCTTGGCGCGGCGGCCATGGTGAAATACCCGGCCGCGCTTCTCATTCCCTTCTTTTTGCATCGAAGCAACGCCCGCCAGGCCTGGGCGGCATTGCTCCCTCTGGCTTTTTTCATGGTGTATGCCTCGGCCGGGGGCCATTACTTCACCTCCCTGGCCGCCTTCGCCGGCTACATCGCCCATGGCGGGCCGGTCGCGGCCGGGCTGCGACCACTTTTGGGGGGGCTTGCGCCGTGGGCGTCCCTGTTCCTTGGCGCGGCGACCCTGGCCGTGCTGTGGCTCTCCCTCCAGGACGACAGGCGCGGCCCCATCGCCGGGCTGACCGTCGGGCTCGCCTGCCTGCCAACGCTCTATCCCTGGTACTTTCTGCCGGTCGTGCCGCTTTTTTCGGCCCGGCCGGGCTGGGCGTACTGGTGGCTTTTGGCCGGCCAATGCCTGGTGACCACGCCTTCCTGGCTGCGGGCCGGCGGACTTGGCGGCGAGGGCTGGGCCATGGCGGCCGTCTGGCTGCCGTTTGTCGCTTTGACGGTCCTTGGCTGGCGACGCCCGCTGCTTCTGGTCGCCGACAGGCCTTTCGCGCCGGTTGCGCGGTGTTGGGTGGTGATTCCGGCCAGAAACGAGGCCGATCGGCTCGGGGCCTGCCTGACGTCCCTGGCTCCGGGGCGTGCCGCGGGAACCATCGCCGGGGTGGTGGTGGCCGACGGCGGTTCGAGCGACGCCACGGCCGCAGTGGCCGCCGCCCACGGGGCGCGGGTGGTCGCGGCGATGGGCGGCCGGGGGGGACAGATCGCGGCCGCCGTGGCTGTTTGCCCCGGCGAGGCCGTGCTGGTGGTTCACGCCGACGCGGTGTGCCGGCCGGACGTGCCGGAGCGGGTGCTTTTCGCCCTCAACCGGGACCCGCGCCTTTCGGGCGGGGCGGTGGGCATGGATTTTTCCGGCGGCGGCTTCGGGCTTTGGGGCATTGCCGCCTTAAACGCCCTGCGCGCCCGGGCCACGGGCATAAGCTTTGGCGATCAGGGGCAATTTTTCCGGCGCGAGGCCCTCGATGCCGTGGGCGGCTTTCCGGACATGGCGCTCATGGAGGATGTGGAACTGGCGCTCAAGCTGCGCGAGGCCGGCGAGACGGCCTCCCTCGGCGGCGGGCTAACGGTTTCGGCCAGACGGTGGGCCGGCCGGGGATTTGGTCCCAACCTGGTCCGGGTGCTCACGCTTTTTATCGGCTATCTCCTGGGGCGTCGTCTGGGGCTTGGCGATCCGACGGGCGTGCGCCACTTCCGGCGCTACTATGGCCGGCCGCCTCACCAGACCCCGATATAGCCCTTGGGCGCAAGGTCCCAGGTGCGGCCGTAGACGTTGACCGTCTTGGTCGGCTCGCCCTTGGCGTCGACCAGCGTGCCGCCGGCGTGCAGCCAGCCGAGCAGGCCGGCGGCCATGTTGGCCACGGGAAGGCCCTCCCTGGCCTTGGCCTCGGCCCATTGGCCGCTGCGGTAGCCGATGGTGCAGTAGGCCACCGGCCGTTTGTCGCCAAAGCGACCGGGATCGGCCAGGTACTCCTCGGCCGTGACGGCTCCGGGCAGGGTGGACACGGCCCGCTCGGTCGGCTCGCGTACGTCGATGGGCAGGAGCTTGCCCTGTCGCCACAGCGACACGGCGTCCTCGGCCGACACTTCCGGGGCGTTCGGAAAATCCTTTTTGTACTGGGCGAACAGTTCGTAGACGCGGGCCTTGCGCGCGGCGTCGTCGGCCGGCGGTCGGGAACAGGCGGCGGTCACGAACAGGGCCGCAAGCACGGCAAGCGCCGTGGCCAGCCCGGCCCGGCTTATGATCCGTTTTTGTCCGACCCGGCGTTTCGGGCCGGGGAGAGTTCCTTGATTTCCCGCCGCCCCCGGCGGCAGGTTTCGGGCAATCATGTTCCCCCCGGGCTCGCCTTGTCCCCGGTCAGACAAAACCCGACAACGCCGATGACGATGGCCGCCATGAGAACCAAATATTCCATGGTATGAGTCTACCACGCCTCGCCCCCCGCGTCGATGGGCAAGAGATGACAGCCGCGCCAAAACGATCTATCTGACGGCGACAGTTGCCATAGCCTTTTGAAGCTCTATTGGAGGACACATGCGAAAATGGAACTGGCTGCTTGCGGCCGCCCTGGTTGCCTGCGTGGCCGCGCCCGCACGGGCCGATGACGATGTGGACCGGGTGCGCAAGGTGCTAAGGGAGCACCCCGAGATCGTCCTGGAGGCCATCAAGGCCCAAGGACCGGCCGTGCTGGAAGTGATCGAAAATACGGCCAGGGCCCGGCAACGCGATCTCGAGCGCGCCCGTTTCGCCGCCGAGCTGGCCAAACCGCTGAAACCCGCGCTGGAGCCCGGCCGCGCCTCCCTCGGACCGGCCAACGCTCCGGTGACCATCGTCGAATATTCCGATTTCCTGTGCCATTTCTGCGCCCAGGCCAACGGCACGGTCAAGGCCCTGCTCAAAAAGCATCCGGACGACGTGCGCCTCGTCTTCAAGCACTTCGCCACCGGGAAAAACGACGCCCGGGCCGCCCTCTACTTCGAGGCCATCAACCTCCAGGACCCGAAGAAGGCCTGGGCCTTCATGGACAAGGCCTTCGCCGACCAGGAAGCCGTGGCCAACAAAGGTGACGAAGCCCTTTCGGCCATGGCCAAGGAACTCGGCGTGGACATGAACCGGCTGGCCAAGGACCTGACCCGCAAGGACCTTGCCGAGCGCATCAAGGCCGACGTGAAGGAAGCCCGGGGCTTCGGCTTTGCCGGCACCCCCATCTTCCTGATCAACGGCGCGGCGGTGCGTGGAGCTGTGCCGCTCGATATCCTTGAAGAATATGTGGCCGTGGCCAAGAACCCCAAGGCGGCCGCGACCCAAAAGCCCTGACGCCGCGAACCCGTCCCCGACGCGGGCGGCATCGCGGCGGAACAGGGAAGGAATCCTCCCCCCCCCGGGCGGGCTTGTCAACCGGGCCCGCCCGGCCTATGGAGAGATATCCCGAAGGCCTTTTACGGCCAGGTCGTGCCATGCCAAGCGTCAGACAGATACTCGTCCAAAACGTCATTAAATTTCTGCCCGTGGGCCTCATCGTCATCGACCCGAAGGGAGACGTGATGGTGGCCAGCCCTTCGGCGGGCGTGCTGCTCGGCATTCCGGCGGAGAGCCTGGAAGGCAAGAACTGGCGCACGCTCATCCGCCCCGAGTCGGCCAACGAACAATTCAACCGCAACGTCGTCGACGCCGTGGAAAAGGGCCGGGCCTTCCGCCATTGCCTCACGGATTACCAATGTCCGGACGGGCAGCCGCGCCGTTTTTCCATGACCGCTTCCTGCGCCGAAAACGGCGGCAAGCGGGCCGGCGTGACCTTTCTGCTTGACGACGTCACGGCGCTTTACCGGAGCCGGGAACGCGAGACGGCCATATTGCGGGAGAAAAACCGCCTGCAATACGACATGATCGAAAGCCTCAACAACCTGGCCTTGTCCGTGGCCCACCAGATCCGCAATCCGGCCGCGGCAATAGGCGGCTTCTCCCTGAAGCTCTTGCGCGAGCACAAGGAGCGGCATCTGCCGACGGAATATCCCGACATCATCTTTCAGGAGGCCAGACGCCTCGAGGAACTGGTGGCGGCGGTGGTGCGGCTGTCGTCGCTGCCCCATCCGCGCCTGACCGCCTTGCCGCTGGCCGGGTTGGTGGAGGAGGCCACGGCAAGGGCCGAACAGGCGGCCGAGTCCCTGCACAAGCGCTTCGAGTGCTCCTTGTCCCTGGAGGATGTCGAGATCGTGGCCGACGGCAGCCTGCTCGGGCAGGCGCTGCATGAAATCCTGCTCAACGCCCTGGAATTTTCCGGCCGCGACACCGTGCGCGCCGCCATCACCCTGGCCCGGCGCGACGACAGCGTCCTTTTGGCCGTGACCGACGACGGCCCGGGCGTGCGCCCCGATCTGCTTTCCTTCGTGTTCGACCCGTTTTTCACCACCAAGGCCCGGGGCGCGGGCATCGGCCTGACCCTGGCCCGGCGGGCCGTGTCGGAGCACAACGGCGAAATCGACGTGCGTCCGGCCGAAGGCGGCGGCACGACCGTCTCCATGCGCCTTTTCGACACCCCCGAGGCCGGGCTCGGCCGGGAGGCCTTTTGCGGGCCCATGGGCCTCGACGTGCGCGAGATCAAGACCAAGGCCCGGGAACTGGGACTCGACGTCACGGGACTCACGACCATCGACGCCGTGCGGGCCATCCAGAAAAAGGAAGGCTTCGCCCCGTGTTTCGCCTGGGGCGTGCACGACCGCTGCGGCCAGGAACTGTGCGCCTTCCGCCGTGAATGCGTGAAGACGACCCGTATCGGCGATGTGCGCCGCATCACCTATGGCGGGAATAACGACGGTCCGGCCTGAAGGGGGCTGGTCGGCGATCCCGATGCCGTTTTTTATGAGAAGTAGAGCATTCGAAGTGTATGGGCAGGGTATTTCCCCGTCTGGCGGGCGCGGGCGTTTCGTGCGGGGGCTTTTGCTTTGCTCCCTGGCCCTGGCCGGCTTGACGACGGCCGCCTCGCCGGCTGTGGCCGGTCCGAAGGACAAGGGGCGGGCCGTCTACGGCTACGAGGACGATTGCGGCATGCTGCATACGAGCCCGGTCAAGCGAAACGCCCACTACAAGCTGCTTTATACGGGCAAGGCCGACCACGAGACCCTGATGCGGGCGCTCAAGGACAAAGACGCCATCGGCGGACCGACGCCGCCCCGGCCGGTCGCCGCGCTGCCGGTGGATCTCGGGCCGCTGTCCGAGCGCGGCGAGCGCATCATGAGCCTGGCCAAGCCCTATCTCGGCGCGCCCTACCGGCTTGGCGGCGACACCCCGGCCGGCATCGATTGCTCCGGGCTGACCAAGGCCGTCTTCGCCGGGTTCGGCTGCGATCTGCCGCGCCAGAGCCGGCTGCAGGCCGAGCGCGGCAAGCCTGTCGCGCCGGGCGAACTCGAGGCCGGGGACCTGCTCTTTTTCGCCCCGGATCGAAGCGCGGGCATAAGTCACGTGGGCATTTACCTCGGCGGCGGGCGCATGCTCCACTCCAGTCCCCGCCGGGGCGGCGTCGGCGTGGACCGGCTGCCCGGAACGGACTATGCGCGCTGGTTCGTGGGGGCAAGGCGTCTGGCCCGGGTGGAAACGGCGGCCGTGACGCGGGCGGGTCGATAACACGGCGGGGGCCGCGCGAGAAAAGCGGCTGATGGAGCTTTCATGAAAAACTGCGTTCCCCGGATCGATGCCGAGGCATGTCTGGGCTGCGGCGCTTGCGCCGCGGTGTGCCCTTCGGGCGTTTTGGGTTTCGACGGGCGGAAGGCCTCGGTCGTCGCCGAGGGCTGCATCGGCTGCGGGCATTGCGCGGCCCTGTGTCCGGCCGAGGCCGTGACCGTTTCGGCCGGGGAAAACTGGACGGCCGCCTTCGCCACCATCGACGCCCCGGGCAAGGTCGTCGCGCCCGGCGAATTTTCCCCGGCCGAACTGGTGGACCTCATGCGCTCCAGGCGCTCCTGCCGGTGCTACACGTCCGATCCCGTGCCCGGCCCCATGCTCGAGGACCTCGTGCGCGCGGCCGTGACCGCTCCGTCGGGCACCAATTCCCAGGCCTGGACGTTTACGGTGCTGACGTCGCGGGCGGCGGTCATGCGCCTTGGCGAGGCCGTGGCCGGCTTTTTCCGGCGCATAAACAAGCTTGCCGCCAACCCCGTCGTGCGCAAGGGCTACGCTCTGATCGGCCGGCCGGAGCTTGAAAACTACTTTCGCGAGCATTATCCTTCCGTGGCCGCGGCGCTGGTCAAATGGGACCGGGACCGGACGGATCTGCTTTTTCACGGGGCCACGGCGGCCATCGTCATCGGGTCGGTGCCGGGGGCGAGCTGTCCGACCGAGGATGCGCTGCTGGCCGCCCAGAATATGCTGCTGGCCGGGCATGCCATGGGCCTTGGCTCCTGCCTCATCGGCTATGCGGTCGAGGCCATACGTCACGACAAGAGGGTCCGGGCGGCGGCGGGGTTGCCGACCGGGGAAGCCGTGCATGCCGTGGTGGCGCTCGGGTGGCCGGATGTGACGTTTTTGCGGCACACGTTTCGGCGGCGGCCGATCGTGCGCTATCAGACCGCCTGAGGGCAGGCGGGCGAGTCCATTCCGAAACGTCCGGGGGGTATTTCCGGCGGGGGCCGGGGATGCCGACGTTTTGGGGAGGGGTAACGATGCGGGGCAGGCTTTTTTGGGCCTTGGCCTTGACGCTGGGGCTGGCGATGGCTTGGCCGCGATTCGTCGTGGCCGCGGATGCGCCAATTTTCAAGCAGGTTGCGTCGTTGCCGAAGGACATGCCCGACGCCCGGGCTCCCGCGCCAGGCGGGGCGGCGCATCCGGGCGCACACGGGCCGGCCTACGCGCCGGTTGCCGACGGGGGCGGGTTGGACCTTTATATCGCCAACCTGGGGAAAACGGCCCGGAGCCCGGCGGGGACGGCGTTCGATGCGCGTATCGCCGATTTTGCCGCCAGCAGTAACCGGTACTCCATTGAGGTGCGTCTCTCCCGGAGGAGGTTGTACCTGTATGAAAACCTGCCCGACGGCACCCGGCGGCTGGACCGCGTCTACACCGTCGCCGTGCCGAGCCGGGACATGGAAGCGCCGCAGGGCTGGGGCGTGGTGACCGGCATCAGCTTCGAGCCCTGGTGGCACCCGACGCTGGCCATGAAGGAGCGGGCCCGCAAAAAGGGCAAGACGCTGCCCACGGCGGTGCCGCCCGGGGTCAGGGAAAACCCCATGGGCACGTTCAAGATATTTTTGTCCCACGGCATGGGGTTTCGTATTCACGGCAACAACAACCCTCGCTCCATCGGTCGTCCCGTCACCAGCGGCTGCATCCGCATGCGCAACGACGAGGGCAAGGAAATGGCCAAGCTCCTGGATGTGGGAACGGAAGTGGTCTTTTTGCAGTAGGAAAGGCCCGGTCGTCCGCCACGTGGAGGGAGTTCCCCGGGGGCCCGGGGAAGGAGACGCATGAAAGCGATGTATCCTTGCGGCGCGTCGTTGCCCGAGGATGTCCTGTCCGTCTTCGATCCCGAGGGCGCGAGGCGGCGCATGGGCGTCGACCGGGCCGGCTTTGGCCGCGTGTTCGAACATATCTGGCGCGAGGTGTCCGAGCGCCGCACCTTGATCGACGCCGCCTGGCAGGCCGGGGATTTCAAGCGGATCGGGCTGCAGGCCCATACCATCAAAAGCGCAGCCGCGACCATCGGCGCGGAGGGCCTTTGCCGCGCCGCCGCCGCGGTGGAGCGGGCGGCCGAGGCCGGCGATCGCCAAGCCCTCGACGCCGCCATGGCCGCGCTGCGCACGGCCCGGGAAACGCTTTGCCGTCTGGTCGGCATACAGCAGCGTTGACAATCCCCCGGGCCGCAACATGACGAAAGGAGTGCCCATGCGGCGTTTGTTGTCGGCAGTGGCCGTGCTGGCCCTTTGCCTGTCCGGGTGCGCCACGGACAAATCGTTTGAAAAGGAAATCCTGGGGCATCAGGCTCCCCCGTCGCCGACCGATACGGGCTGGTCCCGTGCGCCGGCGACGCCACCACCGCCTCCCCCCCCGCCGCCGAGCGCCGCGCCCGCGCCCGAGCCTGTTCCCGCAGGGACAGCCCCTGTCGCCACGCCTCATGGGCCGGCGGAGGAGCCCGCCGCGCCCAAGCTCTTTACGCCGGCCCAGGCGAGCCCCGCTCCCGCCCCCGTTTCCCCGACCAAGTCGGCGACGCCTGTCCACGGGGCGCAGCACGGTTCGCTTTTCACCTTCCAGGTGGGGGCGTTCGCCCATGCCCAGACGGCCAACCAGCTCATGGCCACGCTCCAGGGCAAGGGCTACAGCGTGCGGGTCGAGCAGGGGACGCTCAACAGAAAGACGTTTTACAAGGTCTTCGCCACCAAGGAGGGAACCAGGGCGGCTCTTGAGGGTGAACTGTTCGCCCTTGGCGTGAGCGAGCCGCGTCTGGCCGCGGAGCGTCCGCTTGGCAGCGCCGCGCCCGCCGGTCAAAAGGCCGCCGCGCCGGCCGCGCAGCCGGCGTCAGCCACAGCCGCGCAGCCGGTTCCCGTCGTCGCGAAACCGGCGCCCGCCGCCACGGCAAAGCCTCCGGTGCGCTACGCGCCCCCCGTGGTGGAGCCGGCCCCGCCCTTGCCGGACGGCTACGTGCCGCCGCCTCCCAAGAATAAGGAATAGAGGAGCATGAACATGCGAGAGGGGAAACCCTTTTGCAAAGGGTTCTCCCCTCTCGCGCTCTCCTTTATAATAGGAATAGGGTGAATTTGTCCGTAATAGGCCAATTATCCTATTAAAAATCTTTGGAAAGGGGGCCCGGGGGGAGAACCTTTCTGCAAGAAAGGTTTCCCCCCGGTCTTTTTTTTCTGCCCATCCCGGACAAAATGGCGATGCCGGCAAGAACCCCGGCGCAACCGGCGAGTTGCCGCGCGCCGATCCCTTCGCCGCACAGCCAGGCGACAAAGGCCAGGGCCGCCACGGGCATGACGCCCGTGACCACGCCGGCCGTGGCCGCCTCCACCCGCACCACGCCGTAAAACCATAAGATGTAGGCCACGGCCGTGACGCCGAGGCCGTAGTAGACCAGCTCGGCCATGTCCCAAGGCGTCAGCCCCCCGGCCGGAAGCGCTCCCATTTGCCATATCCCTGGGATCAGAAAGAGGAAAAAGCCCAGCAGCGACACCCACATGGCGGCGGCCAACGGGGAAAGCGGTTCGTCGACCGCCCGGCGCAGCAGCAAAAAGGCGGCCTCGAACACGACGGCCAGACAGACCAGTCCGTTGCCGAGGAGGGCCGAGGTCCCGTGGGCGCTTGACGGAGCGGCGTTGACGGCGGCCACGCCCGCCACCGTGGCCGCGATGCCGATCACGGCGCGCCGGTTCGGTCGTTCATGGAACAACAGCCAGCCCAGCAGCGCCACCATGGCCGGCGTTGCCGCCGCCACCACGCCGGCGTCGGCCGCTCCGGTCAGACGCAGGCCTTCAAGCAGACAAACCGTAAAGAGAAACGATCCGCAAAGGGACTGGGCCGTCAAAATGCCCAGGGTTCTTGGGGCGATTTTGGGGAAACGTCCCTCCATGACGATGGTCAGGGGAACGAGGACCAGCGACGCCAGGGCGAAGCGGACCATGGACGCGAAGTGGATGGGCAGTGTGGTCGCCAGGATGCGGCCCACGGCCACGGACGAACCGACCAGGATCATGGCCGCGACCAGGGCGGCCACGGCGAACGTGCGCGCGTGCATGAGAAACCTCCCGCGTTGATGCGGAAGGCAGGCTAGCCCTGGTCGCGGCCGCTGTTTTGAACAATCTTGCGGTAGGCCCCGGGCGGCATGCCGAAATGGGCCACAAAGGCCCGGGTCAGGTGGCTTTGGTCGGCAAAGCCGCTTGCGGCGGCGATGTCGGCGAGCCGCGCCTGGCTGGTGAGCGCGTCCTTGGCGGCGCGCAATCGCCTGGCGAGCAGGTGGGCGTGGGGCGGCAGGCCCGTGGACCGGGCCACGACCCGGGTCAGGTGCCAGGGCGAAAGGCCGGTCGCGGCGGACAGGTCGGCCAGGGTTATGGGCTCGGCGAAGCGCTCGGCGATGACCTCCAGGGCGCGCCGCACGGCGCGCGGTTCGGGACCGGGCGCCCGTGCGGTCCTTCCCTCGGTGGCATGGCGGCGCACCCAATAGGCGAGCAACGACAAAAGCCGCGCTTGCCGGGCTAGGGCGTCCGCCTCGGCGTCGAAAAGCATTTTGTGGACGTCGGCGACCAGTCCGGCCAGTTCCGGGTCTTCGATCACGCCCTGGCGGAAGTAGGGCGGCGACACGCCTTGGGCTTGGACCATGGCCAGGACCTCGACCGGGATATAGAGCATGCGGTAGCGCCAGCCGCCGGGCAGGGCGGGTTCGCCGTCGTGGGGAACGCCCGGCTGGACCAGATTGACGCTGCCGGCCGGGGCGACGAGGCGGCTGCCCCGGTAGCGGAAGGCCAGTCCCCCGGCCTCGATCACGCCCAGGGCGTAGCCTTCGTGGGCATGGCGGGCGAAGCGCTGGTCGCTGTAGCTGGCCCAAAGCGCCAGCCCGCCCGTTCCCAGAGGGAGCGGGCGGGCTGTGACTGTCGATCGGGAAGGCGTGTCGCGTCGGCCGGTCATGTCGGTTTCGGCCCGGACCGCGTGCGGTTTACTTGCTGACGGCGTTGCGGCGATACTGGATGTAGGCGTCCTTCATGGCGCTGTAGGGATCGACGGCCGGTCCCACCACGCTGTCGTAGGCCTCAAGCGTGCCGGGCAGGTTGTTGAACACGTCGCCGGCCTTGATGATGTAGGACCAGTACCAGGGGTTGTAATCGTCGTGGATGGCCCAGGGGCCGAAGATCCAGGTGAGCGGATTGGCGGCGGCGTCGCCGACGAGGCCTATGCTGTCGCGCACGCTCGACGGGCCAAGCAGCGGCCACACGATGTAAAAGCCGTCGCCCATGCCGTAATGGCCGAGGGTCTGGCCGAAATCCTCATTGCCGGGCTGGAGGTTCGGATCAGCCTTGGCCACGTCCATCAGGCCGCCGATGCCGAGGGTGGAGTTGATCATGAACCGGCCGAATTCCCGGGACGCCTTGGTGAAGTCGAGCTGGAGCAGGGCGTTCAAGAAACGGATGGGGAAGATGAAGTTCTGGTAGGCGTTGGTGAGTCCCTGGCGCAGGGGCTTGGGCACGACGTAGGCGTAGCCCTTGGCGAAGGGACGCATCAGGCCGCTGTAAAAGAGGTTGTTGAAACCGAACCAGAACTTGTTCCAGCGGTAGAGCGGATCGGCGACAGGGGCCGGAGCGGCGTCGTACTCGTCGTCGGCCGGGGTCGTCGCTTTCGGCGCGGCCACGGACGGTTGGGCCGCCGATTCCGCCGTGGCGGAAGGGATAAACGGCTTGGCGACCTTGGACACCGCAGGCGTGGCGTCTTTGTCCGCGGCCCCTGTCTGGGGTGCGGCGTAACAATCGAATCCCGCCAAGAGCATGGCGGCAAGCAGGGGAAAGATGATGAGGCGTCGCGGCATGACGTTCATGGAATTCTCCGGGAGTTGTCCTGTCGGGCCGGCACATGGGCCGATCCGAGCTTCCCTGTGCTGTCTTCCTGGACGGGTTGGGTTCGCGGCGTCAGGACATCTTCGCCGATATTTTCGCGATCAGCGCGTCCGGAGTCTCGTTGGTGAGAATCTGGCCGAACTGGGTGCGATAGTTTTGCACGAGGCTTACCCCCTCGATGATCACGTCGTAGATCTTCCATCCGCTATGGTCGATAAGCCGATAGGTGATGGGGATCTCCTTGCCCTTGCCGACCACCGTGGTGTCGACTTCGGCCTTTTCCGGCCCAAGTTCCTGCTCTTTGAGATACTGCACCTTTTCATCGGTGTAGCTTTCGATTTTGTCAAGGTAGGTGCGCTGGAGCAGATTGCCGAACGCGGTCACGAACCTTTTTTGCTGCTCGGGGGTGAACGTGTTCCACTGCGCGCCGAGCGCCCGGCGGGACAGCTCCTTCATGTCGAAGATGCCGTCGATGGAGGTGATGAGCTTGGCCCGCATGGCCGGCCGGGTCTGGGGGTTCTTGTAGGCCGGATCGGCCAGCAGGGAGATGATGCGGTCCACGGAGGCGGAAAGCGTTTCCGTGGCCGAACCGGCCGCCGCCGGGAGGGCGGTGGCGACGACGACCAACAGGGCAAGAAACAAGCGAAGCAGGATGCGATGCATACGGCCAGTCCACTCTTTTGGGGTAGATGGTTGGGACAGTCGGCAGGGCCGGCTATTTCACGCCCCCGAACACGTATTTGCCGATGAGGTCGCCGAGATCGACCGACGACTCGGTTTCGACGATCAGCCCTCCGGGCTTCAGGATATCGTCCGAACCGCCCGGCGAAACCTTGACGAACTTGTCGCCGATAAGGCCGCTGGTCTTGATGGAGGCGATGGAATCGTCGGTTAAGCGCACGCCGTTCTGGATGTCCAGGGTGACCATGGCCATATTGTTTTTGGGATCAAGCCTGATGCCGGTCACCCGGCCGATGCGCACGCCGGCCATCTCCACGTAGGCGCCGCTTTTAAGCCCGGTCACGTCCTTGAACCGGGCTGTCACCGAGTAGCTGTCGCCGCCGATGACTTCGAGCTTGCCGAGCTTGATGGTCAGGTAGGCCACGCATAAAAGCCCGGCCAGAACGAAAACCCCGACCGTGGTTTCCATCGTGTATTTTTTCATGCCAGTGGCCTTTTACGGCGAACCCGTCGAAGATGCAACACGCTTGGCTCCGTGTCTTCACAGTAAAAACGACGTGAGCACGTAGTCCGCCACCAATACGGTGACGCAGGACACGACCACGGCCGATGTCGTGGCGAGGCTGACCCCTTTGGCGCCAAAGCCTTCCCGCCGGGTATGGGTGAAGTAGCCTTCGTAGCAGCAGATGGCCGCCACGAGCAAGGCGAAGACGATGGATTTCTCGAAGCCGCCGGTCACGTCGGCAAGCTCCACCGCCGCGTCGATGCGGTCGAAATAGACGCCGGGGTTGATGCCCAGAAGCACCACGCCCGTCAGATACCCGCCGCCGATGCCGACCACGTCGAAAATGGCCGTCAAAAGCGGAAAGCAGATAAGCGACGCGGCGAGGCGGGGCGCGATGAGGAACCGCATGGGGTTGATCCCCATGGTGGTCAGCGCGTCGATCTGTTCGGAAATGCGCATGATGCCGATTTCGGCCGCGATGGACGATCCGGCCCGGCCCGTGAGCATGATGGCCGTCAGCACCGGCCCCAGCTCCCGGATGATGGACAGGGCCACGGCCGCGCCGAGAAGCCCTTCCGAGCCGAACTTGACCAGGGTGTAGTAGCCCTGCAACCCCAGCACCATGCCCGTGAAAAGCCCGATGAGCACGATGACGAAGATCGATTTGACCCCGATGAAATACACCTGCTGCACGATTTTCGGCACCGATGGAAACGGCACGAGGATGCGCCACAATCCCTGGCACAGGAAAATGAAAAAACCACCCAGTTCGGACAGGATGGAAAGCGCCGTCCGGCCAAGCCAGGTGACGGGGGAGAAAAGGATCTGTAGCGCGTCGGTCATGGTTAATCCGGCCTGGCCTTTGGTTTTTGCGGTCCGACCGCGACTGTCGGTTACACTTCTTTACCTCGAATGGGAAGCGATCAGGGGTGCTTGACTCGGTTGACCACATGTTTTAACCAAATGGTTAAACGAAGAGGTTAAACCAAATGGTCGAAAGCGAGGAATCCACGTCGGTCCTGGCCCGCATCCTGGATGCGGCGGCCGAAGAGTTCGGCCGGGTCGGCTTTTCCGGGGCCAAGGTGGACGCCATCGCCCGCCGGGCCGGGGTCAACAAGGCGGCGCTGTATTACCACGTCGGCAACAAGGAAAAGCTCTACGAGACCGTGTTGCTCCAACTCTTCGCCCAGGTGGCCGGGACCCTGGAGCAGGCGGCCAAGGCCGGGCCTGACCCCGTGGCCGCGCTCTCCGCCCTGGCCTCCGCCATGGCCGGGCTTTTTTCCCGCCTGCCCGTGCTGCCGCGCATCATGACCATGGAGA
This sequence comes from Solidesulfovibrio fructosivorans JJ], assembly GCF_000179555.1. NCBI lineage: Bacteria > Pseudomonadati > Thermodesulfobacteriota > Desulfovibrionia > Desulfovibrionales > Desulfovibrionaceae > Solidesulfovibrio > Solidesulfovibrio fructosivorans. The sequence goes on along the minus strand of NZ_AECZ01000006.1, from coordinate 27,098 downwards.
TGGCCTCTGGCGCGCGCACCATGCCCCTGGCGGCTTTGGCCGAGTTTCGCCGCATTTTCGGCGCGACCCGCGATATCTTGCGTCAGGGGCAGGAAACCGGCGTCATGCGCCCGGCCAATCCCGCCTTCGTCCACATGGCGCTTGTTGGCACGCTGGTCGTGTACAGCCTGTCCGAGCCGCTGCGCCGGCGTTTCGCCGACGCGGTCCAGGAAATGGACGTGCGTCTCGACGCGCCCCTGGCCGAGGCGGCCGCTTTTTTGGGCGATTTGATCGGCCGGGGGTTGCGGCCAGACGCGGCGGTTGGCGAAACGCCCGTGAACACGGCCGGGACGGAGGGGCATGGAGATGCGTAACATCCTTACGGCGCTGCTTGCGGCCATGGTCTTTCTCCTGGCCGGCTGCGAGGCGGAAAAGCCCGCCGTCTGGCAGGGCTATGTCGAGGGCGAGTTCGTGTACGTGGCCGGCAAGATCGCCGGCCGGCTGGACGATTTGCGCGTGGCTCGGGGGCAGACCGTCACCTCCGGACAGACGCTGTACGTGCTGGAGCATGCCTACGAGACCGAAGGGTTGGCCCTGGCCCAGGCCCAACTGCGCCAGGCCGAGGACACGCTTCGCGACAAGGAAAAGGGGCTGCGTCCGGAGGAGATCGACCAGATCGTGGCCGACCTGCGCCGGGCCGAGGCCGCCCGGACCTTGTCGACCCTGGAATTTAATCGCCGGGTCAAGCTCTACGCCGACGCCACCATCGCCAAGGAGGAGCTCGACAACGCCCGGGCCACCCACGACCGCGACAAGCAGCAGGTCAAAGCCCTGGAGGCCCAGCTGGCCACGGGCAAGCTTTCCAGCCGCATCGACCAGGTCCGGGCCGCCCAGGCCGCCGCGGACGCGGCCAAGGCCTCCGTGGAGCAGGCCCGATGGAACCTGGATCAGATGACCCAGCAGGCCGGCGTTTCCGGATTCGTCTACGACGTGCTGCGCTACGGGGGCGAATGGGTGGCGGCCGGCAGTCCGGTTGTGGTCCTTTTGCCGCCGGGCAACGTCAAGGTGCGCTTTTTCGTGCCCGAGGCCGTGGCCGGCGCGCTGGCCGTCGGTCAAAAGATCCGCGTTTCCTGGGACGGCGGCAAAGCGCCCGTCATGGCGTCCATCTCCTATATCGCCCCGAGTGTCGAATACACGCCGCCGGTCATCTACAGCCAGACCTTCCGGGAAAAGCTCGTCATCATGATCGAGGCGCGTTTCGCCCCGGATGTGGCCGTGGGCATGCACCCCGGCCAGCCCGTGGATGTGTCCCTGGAGCCGGCCGCGCCGGCCGCTAAGGCCGGAGGCGACGCATGAACGCCCCGGCGTCGTCGGTCATCGACGTGACCGGGCTGACCAAGATCTTCGGCCACAAAACCGTGGTCGACCATATCGACATGCGGGTCTCGCGCGGCGAGATCTACGGCTTTCTCGGCCCCAACGGCTCGGGCAAAACCACGTTTATCCGCATGCTGTGCGGACTGTTGCGCCCGGACGACGGCAGCGGCACCTGCCTGGGGTTCGATGTCCGGGAACAGGCCGAGCTTATAAAACCCCACGTCGGCTACATGTCCCAGCGGTTTTCCCTTTACGAGGACATGACCGTGCGGGAAAATTTGAAGTTCATCGCCCGTATGTACGGGGTGGCGGATCGCCGGCAAGCCGTTGGCCGCACCATCGAACGCATGAACCTCGGCCGCTTCGCCAACCAGCTCGCCGGCACGCTCTCCGGCGGCTGGAAACAGCGCTTGGCCCTTTCCGCCTGCATGATCCACGAGCCGAAGCTCCTGCTCCTCGACGAGCCCACGGCCGGCGTGGACCCCATGGCCCGGCGCGATTTCTGGGACGAGGTGCACAAGCTCGCCGGCGAGGGCATTACGGCGCTTATTTCCACCCACTACATGGACGAGGCCGAACGCTGTCACCGGCTGGCCTACATCGCCTACGGCCATCTTCTCGCCACCGGCGCCGTCAGCGAAATCGTTGCTGCCGAGGGCCTGACCACCTTCGAAATCAGCGGTCCGGAACTTTACAGCCTCATCGACAAGCTGCGGGGACTTCCCGGTGTGGAACAGGTGGTGGCCTTCGGCGTGACGCTCCACGTCAGCGGCCGGGACGGGCCGGCTTTGGAAAAAAGCCTCGCGCCCTATACGAAGCCGCCCCTTGGTCTGCACGAGATTCCTCCCAACCTCGAAGAGGTCTTCATCAGCCTCATGCGCAAGGCGGTGTCCTGATGGCGCGTTTCCTCAGCTTCTCCCCCAAGCGGTTCGCGGCCATGGTGGCCAAGGAATTCACCCAGATGCGCCGCGACCACGTCACCTTCGGCATGATGGTCGGCATCCCGCTGCTCCAGCTCATCCTCTTTGGCTACGCCATCAACTCCGATCCCAAACACCTGCCCACAGCCATCCTGGACAACGACCGGTCGACCTTTTCCCGCGACATGGCCGCGGCCATGAAAAACAGCCTCTACTTCAAGTTCACCAAGGAACTCACGACAGAGGCCGAGGCCGACGAGCTGCTGCGCCTGGGCCGCATCCAGTTCGTGCTGACCATTCCCCAGAATTTCGGCCGCGACCTTGTTCGCGGCGACCGGCCGGTGGTGCTCCTCGAAGCCGACGCCACCGACCCTTCGGCCACTTCCAACGCCGTGGCCGCCGTCCGCCAGGCCGCAAGCGAAGCCTTCAACCGCGACCTTACCGGGCCGCTTCTGCCGCTTCGCACCGGCGACGGCCTCGTCGACCTGCGCATGCACGCCCGCTACAACCCCGAGGCCATCACCCAGTTCAACATCGTGCCCGGACTCATGGGCGTGGTCCTCACCATGACGCTGGTCATCATCACTTCGCTCGCCATCACCCGCGAACGCGAGCGCGGCACCATGGAGAACCTGCTCATCACTCCGGTGCGGCCGGTGGAGGTGCTGCTCGGCAAAATCCTGCCCTACATTGTTGTCGGCTATCTTCAGATGATACTCATCATCATCGCCGCCAAATTCCTCTTCCACGTCCCCTTCGTCGGCAGCCTGCCGCTGCTCCTCCTCGTCTCCTTTCCCTTCATCGCCGCCAACCTCGGCGTCGGCATCACTTTTTCAACCATCGCCCAGAACCAACTCCAGGCCGTCCAGATGTCCTTTTTCTTCTTTCTGCCCTCCATCCTGCTCTCGGGCTTCATGTTCCCCTTTCAAGGCATGCCCGAATGGGCACAGTGGATCGGCTCGGTCCTGCCGCTGACCCATTTTCTGCGCGTCGTGCGCGGCATCGTGCTCAAGGGCAATACCTGGATCGAAATCGCGCCCCATATGTGGCCCATCGGCCTGTTTCTGCTCGTCTCCCTCGGCATCGGCGTCGTGCGCTACCGGCAGACGCTGGATTAGGCGGGCAGAGTGGACAGGGCGGGCAGGGGAGGCTCTGCCTCCCCTGCACCCCTCCGCCGGGGGACTTGATGTCCCCCGGACCCCCTTTTACCGGGTTGGGTTGGTGCGGTGGGAGTATGGGAGAGGGCAGGGTTGGTTTGGTGTTGGTGGGCGGCGGGACGCCGTAGGTTTGTTGCCGCAATCGGCCCGGCGGCACGAAGGGCTTTCGCCCCTCGACGCCGGACGCGATTGCGGCAACAACCGCGCCAGCGGCGAAGCGCCGCATTTTAAGAAAAATATGGGAAGTTTTTTCTCAATTTGTCGCCCCCTTGGGGCGACCGGCGTGGTGGAGGCGGAATTTGTTTGGGACGAGCCTGCCGCGAAGCGGCGGCACCGTCCCGACAAATTCCGCCTCCATCTTCACCCAGCCGCCCTCTTGCCCGCCAACCCCACTCCCGCCAGGCCAGAGCCGAAAAGGGGGGCCCGGGGGGCCCGTGGCCTCCCGGCGGGGTCCGGGGCAGAGCCCCGGTTGAGAAGTCGAAATGGACGCGATATAATAGTTTCAAGAGGAAACTATTATGACAAATTTGCAATCCAATGCGGATCGGTTCGAGGGGCTGGCAACGGTGTACGAGGCGAGTCGTCCCGCGCCGCCGGTGGTCCTGGCGCGATTGTTGTGCCGGTATGCGGGGGTGGAGCGGCCGGAGCTGGTGGTGGATCTTGGCAGCGGCACGGGGCTGGCAACGCGGATGTGGATCGGCCTGGCCGGGCGTGTGGTTGGCATCGAGCCGGGGGACGACATGCGGCGTCGGGCGGAGGAGGTCGCGACCCGGATTCCGGGCGGGGAGATCATTTCGTTTCGCAAGGGCTATGGCGACGATACGGGGCTGATGTCCGGGTGCGCGGATATCGTGACGTGCAGCCAGAGTCTGCATTGGATGGACCCGCATCCGACGTTTGCCGAGGCGGCCCGGATATTGCGGCCGTGCGGGGTGTTCGCGGCCATTGACGCGGACATGACGCCGTCGTTTGGCGGTCCGGCCGAGGAGGCGTTTTTGATGCTCAGGCGTCGGCACCGGGAGCTGGAGAACAAGCTGCGGTTGACGCCGGTCAGGCGCTGGGACAAGGCGGGGCATCTGGGCCGCATGGTCGCGTCGGGGCAATTTCGCTACACGCGGGAGGTCTTGGCGCATCATGTGGAGCCGGGCAGCGGCGCGCGGCTGGTGGAGCTGGCCTTGTCCATGGCGGCGTGGCGACGCTTTTGGCCCATGGGGTGGAGGAGTCCGCGTTCGGGCTGGACGTGCTGCGCCGGGAGGCGGCGGCGCTTGGCGAGGTGCCGTTTCATTGGGGCTATACCATGCGCATCGGCGTGAAGTGAGGGTTGCGGATGGCTGAGGGGTGGTGGGTGCTGGCGCTCGGCGGAGCGTACGATCCCGATGATTTCGAGGTGCGCGAGACGGCCAGGGTGCGGTTGCGCCAGGAGTTGCTGCTGCTGGCCATTGTGCCGGACGAGTACGTCTGGGTCTGGGACGAAACCGACCGGGCCCAGCTGGTGGTGCGGGCCTTTGCCGATGCGGCTTCGGCCGAGGCGTACGCCGCCTATCTTTCCGGCCGGGGCGTGGAGGTGCGGGTGCGCCGGGCCTTTGGCGAGGAGGTGTAGGGAACGTGTTCGCATCGTGTTCGTTACGGGTGCGGGTTTGTGCGCAATCTGTTCCTTCCGTGTTCCTTTCGCGGTCCGTATTGTCGCTTTGCTGTTCCTTTTGGGGCGGCAATTGTTCCCGGTGTGTTCCTTTTCTGTGCGTAAGTTGAGTAGTATATCGAAATGATACGATAAAATAATTTTCACGCGGGCTGGAAAGCCTTTTGCCTCCTGCCCGCTCTCCGGCATATCCTGCCGGCCATGGGCATTCCGTTCGATCCCCTTGTCGCGGACTGGTTTGGCGCGCATGTCGGCGCGCCCACGGACATCCAGGAGCGCGCCTGGCCGCGCATCGCCGCCGGCGAGCATGTGCTGGCCGTGGCCCCGACCGGTTCGGGCAAGACGTTGACCGCCTTTTTGTGCGCCCTGGACAAGCTGGCCACGGGCGTCTGGCCGTCCGGCCGGGTCTCGGTGGTCTACGTCTCACCGCTCAAGGCCCTGGGCACGGATGTGCGGGCCAATCTGCTCGTGCCCCTGGCCGGGCTGCGCCGGGCTTTCGTGGCCGCCGGCCGGACCATGCCCCCCATCCGGGCCGAGGTCCGCACCGGAGACACCGCGCCCGAGGCCAGACGCCGCATGCTGCGCCAGCCGCCGGAGATCCTCATCACCACGCCGGAATCCTTGAACCTGCTGCTCAGTTCCCGGGGCGGCCGGGGCATGCTCGGCGACGTGCGGCTGGTCATTCTCGACGAGATTCATGCCGTGGCCGGCAGCAAGCGCGGCGTGTTCCTGCTGGCCGCCGTGGAGCGGCTGGCTCTGCTTGCCGGCGAGTTCCAGCGCGTGGCCCTCTCGGCCACGGTCTCGCCCCTGGAGGCGGTTGCGGCTATGGTCGGGGGATTTGCCCCTGCGCCCGATCCGGTCGATCCCGACGACTTGCAGCTTGTCCCGCGTCCGGTCTCCATCGTGACCAGCCGGGCCGAGAAGCGCATGTCCCTTGGCGTGCGCCGCATCCCCTGGCCGGCCGGCGAAACCCAAGGCGGCTACATCAAGGCCCTGGCCGACGACATCCGGGCGCGCATCCTTTCCGCCGGCACGACGCTGGTCTTCGTCAACAACCGAAGGCTGTGCGAAAAGCTGGCCCGGCTCATAAACGCCGAAGCCGACGAGCCGCTGGCCTACGCCCATCACGGCTCCCTTTCCCGGGAACTGCGCCAGGCCGTGGAAACCCGGCTCAAGGCCGGCGAGCTGCGGGCCGTGGTGGCCACCAATTCCCTGGAACTCGGCATCGACGTCGGGGCCGTGGACGCGGTGCTGTTGGTGGAATGCCCGCCCACGGTGAGTTCCGCCGTGCAGCGCATCGGCCGCTCGGGCCACCGCGTGGGCGAGGTGAGCAAGGCCGTTTTTCTGCCGACCGGCGGCAAGGATCTGCTCGAGGCGGCGGTCATGGCCCGGGCGGCCAATGCCCGCGACATCGAGCCCCTGCGCCCGGTCCTGGCGCCCCTCGATGTGTTGGCCCAGACCCTTGTGGCCATGTGCGGCGTGGAAACCTGGGAGGTTGCCGCGCTCTATCAGGCCGTGCGCCGCGTATGGGCCTACCGCGACCTGTCCCGCACGGCCTTCGACCTGACGCTCGGCATGCTGGCCGGGCGCTATGCCGCCACGCGCATTCGCGAACTGGCCCCGCTTGTGGCCGTGGACGGCCTGGACAGTACGGTCTCCGCCCGCAAGGGGGCGCTGTTGCGGCTGTATGCCTCGGGCGGGGTCATCGCCGACCGGGGCTACTATGCCCTGCGCCGCCAGGAGAGCGGGGCCAGGCTTGGCGAGCTGGACGAGGTCTTTGTCTGGGAGGCGCGGCTTGGCCAGATTTTCGCCTTTGGCGCGCAGAACTGGCGCATCGAGCGCATCACCGACGCCGAAGTCTTCGTGTCGCCGGCTCCGACCGGGACCGTGCCGGCACCGTTCTGGATCGGCGACGGCCGTTCGCGCGACCGTCATTTCTCGAAGCTCTTGGCCGATTTTCTGGAGGAAGCCGACACCCGGCTCGACGACCCCGATTTCCGCCGGGAGCTGGAAACCCAATATGCCATGGAGCCCCAGGCGGCCGGGGAACTCGTCGATTACCTGCGCGGCCAGAAAGAGGCCACCGGCGTCGGCCTGCCCCATGCCCGGCATCTGGTGGTCGAGGTCACGGCCACCGGTCCCGGCGGCGCGCCCGGCAGCCAGGTGATCCTGCATGCGCCCCTCGGGCTTGCCGTCACCGCGCCGTTGTCCCTTATCCTTGAGGCGAAGCTAGCTGAACGACTGGGAGAGACTGCCCCGGTTTTTGCCGGCAACGACTGCGTGGCCGTGACCCTGCCCCGGGAAATCGATCCGCAGGCCGTGCTCGCCGCGCTGCCGGTCGGGGATGTGACCCCCATGCTGCGCTCGCGCCTCGAAGGGTCGGGCGCCTTCGGCCTGGCCTTTCGGGAAGCGGCCGGCCGGGCGCTCCTGTTGCCCAAGGACGGCTTCGGCAAGCGCCAGCCGCTTTGGATCACGCGGCTTCGGGCCCGAAAGCTGCTCGCCGCCGTGGCCCATAGCGGCGATTTCCCCATGGTGCTCGAAGCCTGGCGCACGTGTCTTGGCGAGATATTTGACATCGAAGGTTTGGCCGGCTTCCTGGCCGCGTTGCGGGCCGGGGACGTGGCCGTCAGCATCGTCCGCACCCGCGTCCAGAGCCCCTTTGCCGCCGACCTCGTCTGGCGGCACATCACCGAGTACATGTACCTGACAGATGCCGGCACCACGGCCGGTCCGACCGGAGCCCGGCCCGACCTTGTGGCCGAGGTGGCCCGGGGGCCGGTGCGGCCGGCCGTGCCCGACGCGGTGGTGGCGGCGTTCGAGGCCAAGCGGCAGCGGCTTTTTCCCGGCTACGCCCCGACCACGCCGGCGGAACTGCTCGAATGGCTCAAGGAACGGGTGCTGGTGACGCGCGGTCAGTGGCGGGAAATGCTCGCCGCCGCCCATCGCGACGGTGGCGGGGAACCGGAGGCGCTCGAAGCGGCGCTCTCCCCGAAACTGGCCCGCATCGACGCGCCGGGGGACGCGGAGCCGCGTCTGGCCGCCTTGGAGCGGGCCGGGGAGATCGCCCTGGCGCTGTACGGCGGCGCCGCCTTGGCCCGGCCGTTTTCGGAAAAGGGAAAGCTGCCGCGCCGGGCCGGCATTTCCGAGGAGGATCTCGCCGCCGCGCGGGAATCGCTTTTTACGGAGTGGATGTCCTTTTACGGCCCCATGTCGCTTGGCCGTATGGGTGAACTGCTCGCCATCGCGCCGGAGAGCGTGGCCGGGGCGGCCGAGGACCTGACCATTGCCGGCAAGTGGGTGTCCGGGGAACTCGTTTCCGGCAGCCCGGAAGCGCGCTGGTGCGACGCGGCCAATTTCGAGACCCTGCTGCGCCTGGCCCGGGCGGCCCGGCGTCCCCGGGTGGTGGCGCTTGCGGCCGACCGGCTGCCGTATTTCGCCGCCATCTGGCAGGGTTTGGCCAAGCCGGCCCAGGATGCCGACGGTCTGGCCGACCGCCTGGTACAGCTCGCCTGCCTGCCGCTTCCCGCCGCGCTGTGGGAAGCCGATGTGCTGCCGGCGCGAAGCGTGGGCTACGATCCGGCTTGGCTCGATGTGGCCCTCGGCGCGACCGGCATGGGGTGGTACGGGGCTGGCCCCAAGCGGGTGCTTTTCGCCTTGCCGGACGACCTGGACCTGGCCGGATTCACGCCGTCCAAGGGGACGGAAGAGCTCTTTCCCGATCCCCGGGCCGGCTACGATTTCTCCGCTTTGCTGGAAATCACCGGCCTGCCGCCGTCGGAGCTGGCCAAGGCGTTGTGGCAGGCGGCTTTTGCCGCACAGGCGACCTGCGATTCCCTGGCCGTGCTGCGCCGGGGCGTGGCCACGGATTTCACGCCTGAGGCCGCGACCTACAAAGGGGCCATACGCGGCCGGCGCGCCATCCGCCGCACCGCGCCGGCCCGGTTTGCCGCCGCGCTGCCCACGGCCGGCATGTGGCGGGCGCTGCGCGTTCCCGAGCCGCCGGACGATCCGCTGGCCCGCGAAGAGCTGGCCATGGACCGGGCCAGGCTTCTTCTGGCGCGCTACGGCGTGGTCTGCCGGGAGACCATCGCCAAGGAGAACAAAGCATTCGCCTGGCCCGGAGTGTTCCGGGCGCTGCGGCGCATGGAGCTTTCCGGCGAGGTCGTCTCAGGGGAATTTTTCGCCGGCCTCTCCGGGCCGCAGTTCGCCGCCGCCCGTGCCGTGCGCCTTATAAGCGGCGGCCTTTCGGGAAGCGAATCCTGGTGGTGCTGCGGCCGCGATCCCGCCGCCTTGTGGGGGGGGACGCCGCAAGACGGGGCATTGTCCCTGCCGCGCCGGGCCGCCGGCGCGTATGTCGCCTTCATCGGCCCGGACCCCGTCCTGACCCTCGAAACCGGCCCCGGCAGGCTCACCATAAAACTTTCGCCCGAAGACGCCGCGCTTCCCGCAGCCCTCGCGCCCCTGACGCACCTGCTTACGCGCCGCGTTGCCCCCGTGCCGCGTCTCACCCTGACGACCATCAACGGTACCCCCGCTGAAAAGAGCCCCTACGCCGCGCTGCTGCGACAGCTTTTCGAAGCCGTCCAAGAGCGCAAGGGCGTGACACTTTTTAGGAAGAGGTAAAAGAAAGAGGATGCGAGAGGGGAAACCCTTTAAAAAGGGTTCTCCCCTCTCGCGCTCTCCCTTTCCTAAATTTTCTGACGGTGATGGGTGGCATGCGGGTAACATGCCGTCATTATGAAGAGTCTTTGGAAGGGGGGCCGGGGGGAGAACCTTTCTCCAGAAAGGTTTCCCCCCGGTTCCTCTCTCCCAAATACTTCCTACGCCTACCGCCTACCGCCTACCGCGCGGCGCGGCCGGTGCCGTGGTACATCTTGGCTTCGGTCTTTTCGGGCTTCTGGGCCAGATACTGGTAGCGTTTGACGGCCACGGCCGCGAATCGGGCCAGAATGGCGGGCAGGTCCGAGGAGGCGAGGAGCTCGGCCAGGGCTTCGTTCTCGGCCAGGCGCGGCGAGAGGGCATAGCCCGGCCCGGCCTCATCGTCCGGGGTCAGCCAGATGTCCTCGTAGCGCAGCTCGAAACCGGCGGCGGCATCGGCCAGGACGCTGTTGAGCAGCTCCAGCATGGTGTAGACGAAGAATTTTTGCGCGTCGGCCGTGGACTGCGCCCGGGACATGCTTTCCCGGAAGCGGGGGACCAGGGCGTTTTCCAGCTTGGTAAACGATGCGATCTTGGTCATGGCGCCTCCTGTATTCGCGGGTCGTCACCCGTATTGTAACACAGGCCCGGCGACGGCGGTAGACCGGCGCGGCGGTTTTCGCGGCCGGATTTTCAAATGCCGGGCAGGGGTTTTACGCGCGGCGGGCCGTCCCAGATGCGGTTGAGCAGCCGTCTGGCCTCGACGAGGTCGGGATTCATGGCCAGGGCTTCGCGTGCGGCGGCTTCGGCTTCGGGCAGTCTGTTTTGCTCGTAGTGGACGCGGGCGATGTTGAGCAATAGATGGTCGTCGTTGGGAGAGAGTTCGCGCGCCCTGAAGTAGTACTTGAGGGCTTCCTCGTAGAGGCCTTTTTTGCGCAGGTTGATGCCGAACTCGTTGAAGAGGTGCTTGTGCTTGGGCTCGAAGGTTTCCTCCAGCCGCACCAGCCGGTCGAAGATGTAGGTGGCCTTGTCGGTCTTCTCGAGAGCCAGGTAGATCAGCCCCAATCCGAAATTGGCCCGGATGTTGTCCTCGTCGATGCGTTTGATCTTGAGGTATTCCTGCTCGGCGCTCCCGTATTTGGCCGTGGACCGGTAATGGTCGCCCACGAGCAGCGGCTGGCTGAGGAGCCGGTAGCTCAGGTCCGGTTCCAGGTGGTAGTCCTCGAAGAGCTTGGCCCGGGAAATGGTGAAAGGCTGGCCTTGGGGCTTGAAGTCCATGTCCAGGCTTTGCACCTGGAACTGTCCCGAGTCCTGTTCCTTGACGAACCAGTAGGTTTCCGAAAGGGCGGCATGCTTTGTCGTGCCGAAACCGACCTTGAGGGTGGTTTTGCGGGAAAAGATGCCGTTTATGCGGTTTTCTTGCTCCATGTCGCGCCGCGGGAACCGGTCAGGAGTCCATGGCCAGGCCGTCCCGTCCGGAAGGGCTCCGGGCCGCGCCGTTTGAAACGCCTAAGGAATCGTATTGCTTGGCCCGAAGCTTGGCAAGCAGCCGTTTGGCCTCTTCGAAATCCTGGCGCAGTCCGGCCGCTTTTTCCAGATGCTCCATGGCCGCGTCGTAGTCCTTGGAGAAGATGCAGGCCTTGGCGATGTTGTAGTGCAGGTTTTCGTCGTTTGGCGTCAGCGTCAGTGCCTGGGTGTAGGCGTGCATCGCGCCGACGTAGTCGCCTTTTTTGCGCAGGTCGATGCCCATGGTGTTGTAGGGGTTGATCGCGTCGGGATTGGCCTGCAGGATTTCGGCGAAAAGCTCCTTGAGTTCGTCGAGGCGGTCCTGCATGGCCAGTATGGATGCCGACTTGTCCAGGCAGGCCCGGAAACCCGCGTCGTCGCCTTTGCCCTTATAGGCGTAGGCCATGCCCTTGTAGGCCTCGGCGTACATGGAATTGAGCGCCACGGCCTTGTTGAAGGCCAGGATGGCCTTGCCGAACTTCCGACGGCGCAGGTAGTCCATGCCTTTGTTGAAGAAGGCAACGGCCTCGTTTTCCTCTTCCACCAGTTCGTTGAATTCGCTGATGGCCTCGTCGAAGCGGCCCTGGGCGACCAGCTCGGTGGCCGCGTCCAACTGGGCCGTCTCGATGCTGTCGCCGCTCATGGACTCGAAGGCCATGCGCAGATGGCGTTCGAAGGTTTGCAGGGAATAGGGGCGGATGACATAGCCGTTGCAACCGGCGGCGATGGCGTCGACCACGGCTTGGAGCTGGCTTTCCGGCGTGACCATGATCGCCGGCAGGAGAGCGGTGTTCGCCGCCTTGCGCAGGGCCCGCAGGCAGGCGCTGCCGGTCATGTTCCTGACGGCCGCGTCGATGAGTACGAGTTGCACCTCCTGTTGCCGCACCGACTCCAGCACGTCTTCCGGATCGTCGAACACCTTGATGCTCTTGACGTTGAGCTTGACCAGGCACTGCTTGTCCCGGGTCGCATGATGCTGGTTGTTGGTCAGTATGGCGACGGAAATTTCGCTTCTATCCATGGTGGCTCGCGGGGACGGACTGGAAACGTTGCAACGTTTACGGATAAGGCGGCGGACGGAGACAGTCGCCGAAACGCGTTTGCGCCGGGTGTAAACGAAACACGGCGGCAAGGCAAAAGTCTGTCGGCGCGGTGTCGCACGCGCTGGGCATGGGATGGCATCCGAAAAGCCGTGTCGTGCACGACGCACGGTGTGATCGTGCTTGCCCGGTTGCTTGACGGGGGCGTCCTGCTGCGGCGCTTGCACCCGGGAAAGAAAGGGTTGCCCGAAAAGCCTGTGGTTGCCTAACATGTCTTGGCCCCGAAACCAAGGGCCATGGCGGGCTCATGGCCGAAGGACAGCGGCTTTCCCGCCGGATTCCGCTACCAGCCGCCGCCGCCACCTCCTCCTCCCCCTCCGCCGGAACTGCCGCCGCCGCCGCTTCCCGAACTCGATCCCGGGGCAGAGGACGCGGCGGAGATGGCCGAGGAAAACCCGTCGGCGAATCCACTCGCGAAGTCGGAAGAGCCGAGGGAACTCCAGGACTGCCCGGTATACCAGATCGGAGCGGAGCCCGCCGCCTCCGCCCGGGCCAGGGCGTCCTTGAACTGGGCCGCCCAGGCGTTTTCCACGCCCAGCGCCAGGGCATAGGGGAGGTAGCGCTCGAAAAGCTCCACCGTGCGATCGGGCGGGTTGAGCAATTCGAGCCGCTCTTTTTCGCCCACGGCAAGATACAGGCGAAAGCCCTCGATGGCGTCCATGACCCGGCGGCCTTCGGGCGTCGGGGCCTTGAGCAACTGCCAGAAGACCGCGTTCATGCCGCCGATGGCTGCCAGGGCCACGGCGGCCGGAATGGATACGGCCGTGGACAGCAGGCCGGCGATGAAGACGGCCGCGATCCACATGGGGATGGCGAAGAGCGTGAGGATGATCGCGCCGCCGATGGTCCGGAACCTGGGACGGTTTTTGGCCTGGCCTAGGGCGGCGATCCACCGGAACGTGGTCACGGCGGCGCCGAAGGTCCAGACGCACAGAAAGGCGATCATCGCGCCGGCCGCGGCCGGTTCGTCGGCCAGCTTGGCGGTCAGCGCCATCACGCCCGCCGAGAGGGCCACGCCGAGGAAAAACTGCGGCCTGTTGGCATGGAAGAGCTTCCCCCGGTAGGCCAGTTCCAGGGACGTGCGCAGGCTTTTCCGGGCCGCCTTGAGGGTGGCGTGGTTGGCCCGTTCCAGGCGGATGCTGTCGGCCGCGCCAAGAAGCTTTTGCGACACGGCCCCCTGCCAGGAGCCGCCCGGAAAATCCTTTTGCCCGCGCGTAAGGACATAGACCCGCTTGACGCGTTCGATGACGAGTCCGCCTTCCACGGCCATCTGCACGAGGCCGGCGGCAAAGGTCTTGTCGTCGAAACCCATACGCCGCACATAGCGCGTTCCCGGGGCCGACATGTCGTTTGGCGGCGCAAAAAGCGGGATCAGAATGCCCTGGCGCGGGTCGCGTCCGACTTTCCACCAGACGAAAAGGAAATAGGCGGTCACGAGCAGGAGGCCGAGCGCCGCGGTCAGAAAGGCCGGTGCCGTGAGCAGTCGTTTCGTGGTCGAAGGCGGATGGACGAAGCCCTTGGGAAAGGCCACGGCCACGGTGAGCCCCTCGCCCGGGGGCAGCGGGGCGGTCGTGGCGAAGGTCATCATGCCCGGAGCTTTTTGGGCCGTATAGTCGCGCCCTTTTTTTCCTTGCCTGCCGGTGTAGGCGGCATAGCGCGTGACCGTCGCCCCTTCCGGCAGCACGATTGCGGCCGTGGCCGCGTCGATGGGCAGCCGCCAGCCGTTGCCCGTCACGTTCCAGTAGAGCTCGTCGAATTCGGGAAACTGCCCGACCTGCCCGTCGGTGCGGTAGGTCAGGACGTAGGTGTGCCGCCCTGGCGGCAGCAGGGCGTCCTTTTGGCCCATGTACACCTTCTTGCCGTTGGACACGTCTCTGATGTGGTAAGCTTCCTTATGTCCGTCGCGGCTGACGGAGAGGACCTTGAAGCCGACGGTGACGGTTTTGCCGCCTGGCGCGCGGTAGCGGGTGGGAAACTCCCGCACGAGGCCGTGGCGGATGGTCTTGCCGGCGGTCTGGGCCTCGATGGTTTCGGTCACGGTGAGGGCGGCGTCCGGGGCGATGACGATGCGGCTGTCAAAGGACAGGATGCGTTCCGAGGGCGTGTCGGCCCGGGCCACGGTGACGCCGGCCGCGAAAAAAGTCAGGATGGCGGCGCACAGCAGGATGCGCCGGGTGTTCACGACCCGCCTCCCGCGTCGAAGCCGACCTTGGGCACGGCCCGGTCGGCCGGGTCGGCGATCTCGAAATAGGGAAAGGTGGTGAAACCGAAGGCCGGGGCGAGCAGGTTGGTCGGAAACGACTGCACCCGGTTGTTCTGGGCCCGGGCCGCGCCGTTGTAATAGCGGCGGGCAAGCTGTATTTCGTTTTCAATGGCCGCCAGCTCCTGTTGCAGGGCCAGGAAGTTTTCGCTGGCCCGCAGGGCCGGATAGTTTTCCGCCACGGCCATGAACCGACCGAGCGCCGTGGAAAGCTCGCCTTCGAGTTGGAAACGGGCGGCGGCGTCCGGCGCGACGTCGATCTTGGCGCGCAGTGCCGTGACCGACTCCAAAACGCCGCGTTCGTGGTCCATATAGCCTTTGACCGTGGAAACGAGATTGGGAATCAGGTCCGCGCGGCGCTTAAGCTGCACGTCCATGCCGCTTTGGGCCTCGGCGGCCAGGTTGCGGCCGCGCACCAGGCCGTTGTAGATGGCGACGAGCCAAGCGCCGGCCAAAACGAGGATCGCTGCCAGGATGGCCAATGCGGTCATGGGGTTCTCCTTGGAATCGGGGCTTGGGAATGGGATTGTCCTCTGCCGTATACAGGAATTGTGTGGTGTTGGGCAACGGCCCCGCCATCGGACACGGGCGCAAGCGCCAATGAGGTGGACATGAGCGTGATCGGCGTGTGGCGTGACGGGAAGGCGGGGGCCGATCTTGCCGCCGGTTTGGAGGCGGCGGGGTTTTTCGTACGGACGGTGGCCGACAGCGCTTCCCTGCCCGGGGAGTGCCGGGGGCTGGTGGCCGATCTGGCGCACCTCGACCGACATGCCGCCGTCGTGAAGACGCTTCGCGAGGGAGAGCCCGACCGCTTTCCGGTGGTGGCCGTGCTGCCGCCCGACGCCGACGAGGGGACGGTTGCCCGGGCGCTTGCCGTCGCCGACGAGGTCGTGCGCGAGCCGGTCGGGCCGGCCGAGCTGACCGCGCGGCTGCGCCTGCTTTGGGATTTGCGCCGCTGCCGCCTCGAGGCCCGGGAGGAGCGGGCGGTCCTTGCGCGCAACATCAAGACGCTCGCCTGCCTGGCCGACGTCCATGCCGTGATCCAGCGGTTCGACCAGCCCCGGGAAAGGCTTTTTCGCGGCATCGCGGCCTTGCTGCCGTCGGCTATGGAACGCCCGCAGGCCGCCGGAGCGCGCATTTTGGCCGACGGCCAGGCGTTCGCTTCCCCTGGCTTCGCGCCGGGGCCGCATCGTGTGTCGTTTCTCCTGGCCCGGTCCGGGCAGCCGGACGCCCTCTTGGAAGCGCATTACGCCGACGCGCCCTTTTCGCCCGAGGAGACGGAGTTCGTCCGGGTCGTCGCCGAACGTCTCGAGCGCACCATGATGCGCCTTCGCGGCGACGAGGCCCTGCGCCGGGAGCGGGAATACTCCGCCCTGCTCATGGACACGCTGCCGGGCGGCGTGGTCCGGTTCGACAGGAAGGGAACCATCGTTTTTTGCAACCCACGGGCCGAGGACATTTTGGAGTTGGCGGCGCGCGGTTCGGGCTCCCTGGCCTATAACGATCCGGGATTTTTCCCCGAGACCCTCGAGGGCCATCCCCTGCCCCCGGGTGGGTATCCCTTCGATCGGGTCATGGCCACGGGAAAGCCGGTCTACGACATGGTGCTTTCCATCGCCCGGCCCAAAGGCGGGCGGCGTTTCGTGTCCGTCAGCGCCGCGCCTTTGATCGGCCCGGACGGGACCATCGACGAAGTGGTGGCGAGTGTGGTCGACGTCACCGCTCAAAAGGACATGGAACGCCAACTGGCCCATGCGCTCAAGATGGAATCCCTGGGGCAGCTTGCGGCCGGCATTGCCCACGAGATCAATACCCCGGTGCAGTATGTCAGCGGGAACCTTGAATTTCTGGCCAACGCCTTGAGCCGGCTCGTGGAATTGCTCGACAAGCAAAGCGCCCTGGTCCTGGCCTCCCGGGCCGGAGCGCAAGACCTGCCGGAACAGCTCGCCGCCATGCTGGCCGACGAAGACCTGCGCTTTGTGCTCGAGGAAACGCCGGCGGCCATCCGCGAATCCCGCGAGGGCCTCGACCGGGTGGCCGCCATCGTCGGCTCCATGAAGCGCTTCGCCCATCCGGACCTGGAGGGCTCGCGGCCCATCGACGTGGCCGAAGCCATAGACGACGCCCTGGCCGTTTCCCGCAGCGCCTGGAAATACGTGGCCGACGTGGAAACGGACATCGAAGACGACCTGCCCTTGGTGCCGTTCGTGTCCGGCGAATTCAACCAAGCGCTTTTGAACATTATCGTCAATGCGGCCCAGGCCATCGAGGAAAAAAACGCCGGGACCGGGGACAAGGGCGTCATCAGCGTCAGCGCCGCCCGCCAAGGGAACGCCGTGCGCATCGCCATTGCCGATACCGGGACCGGCATTCCGGAAACGGCGCGCGCCCGCGTGTTCGACCCCTTTTTCACCACCAAACCGGTGGGCAAGGGCACGGGCCAGGGATTGGCCATCGTCCACGCCATCATGGCCCGCCACAAGGCGGTGGTGGATTTCGTCAGCCGGCCGGGCCAGGGCACGACCTTTTTTCTGACTCTGCCGCTTGCCGGGACCGAGCCTCTTCAGGCGTGACCCGACGCGGCTTGCGCCGATAGTCTTCTCCCGGTATTGACGCCGGTTGGCGGGGTGACGCCAACGGTCACGCCCGCATCCGGAGGAGACATGAAAGACGGCGCGAAAATCTTCGTCGCCACCTGCACCCGGGATTGCCCCAGCGCCTGCGGCCTGCTCGCCCATGTGGAAGGGGACCGGGTGGTGAAATTGACCGGCAACCCCGACCACCCCGTCAACAAAGGGACGATCTGCCGCAAGGCCCCGGCCTTTTTGCGCCGCTTCTACAGCCCTGAGCGCGTGTTGACGCCGCTTCGACGGCGGGGTGACACTTTTGTCCCGGTCACCTGGGACGATGCCCTGGACGAGATGGCCGACCGGCTGAAAGCCTGCGTGGCCACATACGGCCCGGAGTCCATCCTCTATTACATGGGCTTTGGCGAGCGCACGGCCCTGAAAATCGTCAATGCCCGCTTTTTCGCCCACCTCGGCGGGGTGACCACCCTGGCCGGCACGCTTTGCGGCGGCACGGGCTACGCCGCCCAAAGCCTCGATTACGGGCCGCGCGTTTCCCACGATCCCCTGGATATTTTAAACGCCCGCACCATCGTCTTGTGGGGCCGCAATCCCGTGGCCACCCAGCCCGGGATCATGGTCCATCTGCGCGAGGCCAAAAAACGCGGCGCCCGCATCCTCCTCATCGACCCGCGCCCGTGCGAATCGGTGCCCCTGGCCGACCTGCACATCGCGCCCCGGCCCGGCCGCGACGCCTTTCTGGCCTTGGCCGTGGCCCGGCGCATCGTGGACACCGGCCGGGAGGATCGGGAATTCCTTGCCCACCGTTGTGATAACCTGGACGCCTATCTGGCGCTGTTGCATCGCTATTCCCCGGAACAGCTGCGCCGGGCCTGCGATGTGGAGCCGGATCTCGTCGACGCGCTGGCCGAGGCCTACGCGGCCGGCCGGCCCACGGCCACGCTTTTAGGCTGGGGCCTGCACCGCTTCACGCTGGGCCATGAGCTGGTGCGGGCGGTGGATGCGTTGGGGGCCGTTTCCGGCAACATTGGCATTCCCGGCGGCGGCGTGTCCCAGGGCTTCGAGGAATGGGGCCCGTACGACCAGGAAATGTGGGGGGAGGGGCTCCATCCGCCGCGCCGCAAGCTCCTCATGCCGCAAATCGGCCGGGAGATTCTGGCAGCCAAGGACCCGCCCATCGAAATGGCGGTCATAAGCGCCGCCAACCCGGTGTGCATGGCCCCCAATTCCAATCTGGTGGCCAAGGCGCTCGACGCCGTGCCCTTTGTCGTGGACATGAACCTCTTTCTCGACGACACGGCCGGCCACTGCGACCTGTTTCTGCCCTGCGCCGCCTTTTTCGAGCAGCGCGACATCGTGGCCAGCTTCGGCCACAACCACGTAGGGCCGCTCCTTCCGGCCGCGCCGCCACCCGGGCAGTGCCGGTCCCAGTTCGACATCTTCATGGACCTGGCCAGACGCTTTCCTTTTGCCGACGCGTTCATCAAAAGCGACGAGGCGTGGCTGCGGCTGATCCTGCGGCCACTGCTTGAGCAGGGCGTGGCCTGGGACGATTTGTGGAAAGGGCCGGTGCGCATTCCAAACGCCCCCATGGTGCCCTGGGCGGACGGGAAATTCGATACCCCGAGCGGCCGATTCCAGCTCCTGACGGACGTCGCGGGCTGCGACGACTGCCGGGTCGCCACGCGCTACCCGTATCGGCTGCTCACCCCGGGCATGGCCAAGCATCTGTGCTCCGAGCGGGTGCCGGGGGATCATGGCGGCCCCATTGTGCTGGCCATGGCCGCCTCGGAAGCGACGCGGTGCGGCATTGCCGACGGCGGCCCGGCCAGACTGGTCGGCGAACTCGGTTCGCTTCCCGTGACCGTGCGCCACGATCCGGCCCTGCGCCCGGACGTGGTCTGTTGTGAACGGGGCGGCTGGATCAAGGCCGGGCAGGGGATCAACACGATCATCCCGGATATGGTCAGCGCCGTGGGACAGGGCACGCCCTATTACGAAGCGGTCGTCGATGTGGAGAGGTTGCCGTGATGCTTGCCAGGGAATGGAAATGTCTGTGTCCGCCGGTCCATAGGGACGGGTTTTTGGCCCATCTGGTCGCCACGGGCGTGGCCGAGACGTCGGCGACGCCGGGGTATCGGGGGCACCAGATTCTCACACGCGAAGTCGACGGCATGGTCGAGGTGACCTTCGTCAGCTACTGGGAGTCCCTGGCCGCCATCAAGGCTTTTGCCGGCGCGGACATCGGCCGGGCGGTGCTCTATCCCGGCGACGACGCCTACGCGATCGTGCCCGAAACGGTGGTGCGGCACTATGAGGTTGTGGAAGCGACGCTTGTATGAAGCGAAGCCGCGCAAAATGAAGCCGCCCCGCTGGTCCGTGACAGCGGGGCGGCTTTTTCTATGGGAGTCCAATCCAAACGGTTGGCAAACCGGCTTTCGGTTAGGGGAGCAGATGTTCCTCGCAGGCCTCGCCGTTTTCCAGGGCGTCCAGGATCTCGTCCACCTTGTCCTCGCTGTCGATGCCCCGGTACCACCAGTTCTCGGGCATCACGACCACAATGGGGCCTTCCTCGCACTGTTTCATGCAGCCGGTGCTGACGATTCGGGCGTCGATGCCCCGGTCGAGCACACCCTCTTCGAAGTATCCCATCAGGTTGTGCGAGCCTTTTTTGTGGCAGATGCCCTTGGCCTCGCCTTTGACGCGAAAGCTCGCGCAGACGTTGATCAAGTATTGCGGCTTTTCGATGGCCATGCGTCTCGTCTCCTCTCCCTTGAAGTTTCGGTTCCGTTACATCTGCAGTTCGAAGCGGGTCTCGGGGGCGTCGCGGTCCTGGCGGTCCATGATGGCGGCCAGGATTTTCTCCAGAAGGCGCATGCCGCCGGTGTAGCCGAAGGTCGGGAAGTACTGGTGCCCCATGCGGTCGAGGATCGGGAAGCCGTGGCGCAGCAGTGGGATGTCCTCGTCGCGGGCGATGTACTTGAGGTAGGTGTTGCCGATGAGCAGGTCGACCGGATCGTTTTTGATCCACTGGTGCAGCAGGTACATGTCGGCCAGGGGACCGCACTTGTACTTGCAGTCGTAGGGCACGTCCTTGGTCAGCTCGGCCATGCGGTCATCGAAGTACTTGCCGGCCGTGCCGGACACGACGTAGGCCGGGATCATGCCCAGGGTGACGATCAGCTCGACCAGGGGCAGCAGCTGATCCGGATCGCCGGCCAGGGCCACCTTCTTGCCGTAGAGGTACTGGTCGTAGTCGGAGATGATGTCGACCATCTGGCCGCGCTCGAAGGTGATGGCCTCGGGGACCGGCTTGCCGGTCAGCTTGTGCAGGGTCTCGATGAACCGGTCCGTGGCCTGGAGGCCGATTGGCATGCCAAGGATGGTGCCGGGCACCTTGAACTCGGCGTCCAGGAAGTTGACGCCGTCGGTGGTGGCCCACCGGCCCAGGCCGACGGTGCCCATGGAGTCGCCCATGGAAGCGATCTCTTCCCTGGTGGCGCCGCCCTTGGGGAACATCTCGTACTTGCCGGTGAGCGGGCCGTTGACCACGCCGTTGGTGTCCGGGACCATGATGATGTCGATGCCCATCATCGCGCACAGGCGGCGGACTTCGGCCATGTCCGAGGGCTCGCAGAAGCCGGGGATGATGTTGAGCTTCCCGTTGGGCGTGCCGGTCTTGGCGGCGAAGCCCTTGAGGATGCCCTTGACCATGTTGGAGTAGCCCGTGATGTGGGTGCCGACATAGCTCGGGGTGCTGGCGTAGATGAGGACCTTGCCCTCGGGCACCTTGCCGTCGTCCTTGGCCTTTTGGGAGATCTGCATCAGGTCGTCGCCGATGGTCTCCGACAGGCAGGTGGTGTGGACCGCGATGATTTCGGGGTCGTAGAGGGTGAAGATGTTGTCGATGGCCGTGATCAGGTTCGACTGGCCGCCGAAGACCGAGGAGCCTTCGGTGAACGACGAGGTGCCGGCGACGATGGGCTCCTTGTAATGGCGGGTCAGGGTGGAGCGGTGGTAGGCGCAGCAGCCCTGGGAGCCGTGGCTGTGGGGGAAGCAATTGTGCACCCCGAGCGCGGCATACATGGCGCCGATGGGCTGGCAGGTCTTGGCCGGGTTGACGGTGAGCGCCTTGCGTTCCTTGATCTCGCCGGTGGTATGTCTGAGGAGAGCCATAAATGCGTTCCTTCTCTAGCGAAAAGCTTGTTTATTCCGCCACGTAGCTGGCTTCGAGCTCGGGCCCTTCCATCTGCCAGGGGGCCTTGGTCAGCGCCCAGATCTTGGAATTCACCATGCGGTCGATGTCCCGGTACCAGTTGACGGCTCCGACAAACCCGGCGTAGGGGCCGCCGATGTCGTAGTTGTGCAGCTGCTTCATGGGCATGCCCATCTTCTGGATGATGTACTTTTCCTTGATGCCGGCGCAGAAGATGTCGGGCTTCATGATCTCGATGATCTTTTCGGTCTCGTACTGGCTGATGTCGTCGATGATCAGCGCGTCCTTGGACATCTGGCCGATCATGCCGTCGTAGTCCTTGACCTCGACGCCCTTGGCCTTGAGCGCCTCGAGCTGTTCGGGCGTCTTGCGGGGATTGTAGCGGGTCGCGTCCTTCTCGACTTCCAGCTCCTCGATATTGCGCGAGTCGGCGTCGACCTTGATCTTGGGCAGCACGTGGCGGCCTTCGTAGTCGTCGCGGTGGGCGAACTCGTAGCCGGCGCACAGGACCTTCATGCCCAGTTCGCCGAACAGTTCCTGGTAATGGTGCGCCCGGGAGCCGCCCACGAACATCATGGCCGTCTTGCCTTCGGTGCGGGGGCGGATGTCCTTGATCGTCGCTTCGATGGCGGGCATCTCCTCGGCGATGACCTGCTCGACCTTGTCGATGAGGTCCTGGTCCTCGAAGTAGGTGGCGATGCGGCGCAGCGACTTGGCCGTGGCATGGGCGCCGATGAAGTTCACCTTGATCCAGGGAATCCCGAACTTGGTCTCCATCATCTCGGCCACGTAGTTGAGGGAGCGGTGGCACATGACGGTGTTGAGGTCGGCGAAGTGGGCCCTGCGGAAGGATTCCACCGTGGAGTTGCCGGAGAAGGTGGAGATCAGCGTGATGCCGCACTTCTCCAGGATGCGTTCGATCTCGAAAGCGTCGCCGCCGATGTTGTACTCGCCAAGGATGTTGATCTTGTATTTGCCCTCCACCGGCGTGTCGTTCGTGCCGATGATGTGCTTCATGATCTGGTTGTTGGCGATGTGGTGGCCGGCGGACTGGGACACGCCGCGGTAGCCTTCGCAGGAGTTGGCGAACACGGTGATGCCGAGCTTTTCCTGCATCTGCCGGGCCACGGCGTGGATGTCGTCGCCGATGAGGCCGACCGGGCAGGTGGAGAAGACGGAAATCGCCTTGGGATGGAAGTTGTCGTAGGCTTCTTGGATGGCCGCGGACAGCTTCTTCATGCCGCCGAACACGATGTCGTGCTCGGTCATGTCCGTGGAGAAGCAGTAGGGGATGAAGTTGTCCCCGTCGGGACCGGCGTCGGTCTCGTTGCGGCGGGTCAGCCAGGAGTAGAAGCCGCAGCCGATGGGGCCGTGGGTCAGGTTGACGATGTCGCGTGAGGGACCCAGCACGACGCCCTTGCAGCCGGCGTAGGTGCAGCCGCGCTGGGTGATGATGCCCGGAATGGTGCGGACGTTGGCCTGGATCTCGGGAATCTCCTCGCCGCCGCCCGCGCCCGGGACAATGGCCTTGGCCCGCTTGCGCGCGACCTTGGTCGGCATCTTGGCGATGAGTTCCTTCTTGATTTCTTCTACATTAATGGGCTTGCTGCTCATTTGGATGCTTCCTCGTTATCTCGGTATAGGTCCGGGGACGTCCGCAGGGGCCGCCTTTTAGATAATGGCCGCGTCGCCGTCCTCGCCGGTCCGGACCCGGATGGAATCGGTGACGGGCAGCACGAAGATCTTGCCGTCGCCGGCCTGACCGGTCTTGTTGACGGATAAGATGGCATCCACGACCTTGCCCACTTCGGCGTCCGGGACAACGATGGACAGGATGCGCTTGGGGTACAGCCGGCCCTTGGTGCCGAGAAGCGCGATGGCTTCCTCGTTGCCGGCGGCGGCGCCCTCGAGCACCGCCTGATTGACCAGGCCCTTGCCGCGGCCGTACCCCTCGCGGGCCACGAAGGCCGGCATGCCGGAGTCGGCCAGGACTTTTTTGGTCTGGTTCATCTTATTCATGCGGATAATCGCCATGATCTCCTTCATGACGCCCTCCTAGGATTCCTTCACGCCGGACGAAATGGTGTACATTTCCTCAACGGGGTTCACGAAGATCTTGCCGTCGCCGAAGGCTCCCTTGGTGCCGGTGCGGGCGCTTTCCATAACGGTCTTGACCACGAAGTCCTTGTCTTTTTCGTCCACGACGCAGATCAGCATGACTTTGGGAATCTCGTCGTACTGGATCTCGCCGATCTTGATGCCGCGCTGCTTGCCGCGTCCGGCGACGTTGAATTTGGTCACGGCCGGGAAACCGGCGTCCATCAGGGCCGCCAGGACTTCATCGCATTTCTCGGGACGAACGATGGCTCTCACCATGGTCTGCATGACTGTGCTCCTTACGTGCGTGTGTGGGTGTCGTGTTCGCTGGATGCGGCGCGATGACTAGTTGGCGATGCCGAAGTCGATGAGCAGCTTTTCCAGTTCGTTGATGGAGATGGGCTTGGGCACGACGAACATGTCGTTGTTGTCGATCTTGTTGGCCAGGGCTCGGTATTCGTCGGCCTGGGGATGTTCGGGGGAAAAGTCGATGACGGTCTTGCGGTTGATCTCGGCGCGCTGCACCTGGTTTTCGCGGGGCATGAAGTGGATCATCTGGGTGCCCAGGCGCTTGCAGAGCTCCTCGATCATTTCCTTTTCCTGGTCGACCTTACGGCTGTTGCAGATGATGCCGCCCAGGCGCACGCCGCCGGAATCGGCGTACTTCACGATGCCCTTGCAGATGTTGTTGGCCGCGTACATGGCCATCATCTCGCCGGAGCACACGATGTAGATCTCCTCGGCCTTGCCGTCGCGGATCGGCATGGCGAAACCGCCGCAGACGACGTCGCCGAGGACGTCGTAAAAGACGTAGTCGAGGTGCTTGTCTTCCTCGTAGGCGCCGAGCTGCTCGAGAAGGTTGATGGAGGTGATGATGCCGCGGCCGGCGCAGCCGACGCCGGGCTCGGGGCCGCCGGACTCGGTGCACATGGTGCCGCCGTAGCCTTCCTTGAGGATATCGTCGATGTCGACGTCCTCGCCTTCCTCGCGCAGGGTGTCGAGCACGGTCTTCTGGGCCAGGCCGTGCAGCAGGAGCCGGGTGGAGTCGGCCTTGGGGTCGCAGCCGACCACCATGACCTTCTTGCCCATTTCCGCCAGACCGGCGACTGTGTTCTGCGTGGTGGTGGACTTGCCGATGCCGCCCTTGCCGTAGATAGCGATCTTGCGCATTTTGTAAAGCCTCCTGCTCCAGAGTGTGATGGAGGCTTTTAAGGCAAGAGTCATGCCAGACGGGTAAAGTCGTGATGCCTTTGAATTATCTATTTGATTTAAAAAGATTTATTTTTTCAGGGCAGGCGGACGACAACCAAGGGGATCGTATTGGAGACAAAAATGTCGCAAAGGGTGCGACAAAAATGTTGTGGTAAAAAACGGCCCGACAAGA
Organism: Solidesulfovibrio fructosivorans JJ]; assembly: GCF_000179555.1. Lineage (NCBI taxonomy): Bacteria > Pseudomonadati > Thermodesulfobacteriota > Desulfovibrionia > Desulfovibrionales > Desulfovibrionaceae > Solidesulfovibrio > Solidesulfovibrio fructosivorans. The sequence continues at coordinate 2,237 of NZ_AECZ01000006.1, read as the reverse complement.
TTGCAGGAAGGCGGGGAAATCAGTACCGGACCACGCCGTCGCGGATCACGGACCTGGCGGCGTCCACGGCGTCCGGGTCGAAGGTCGCGCCCCGGTGCCGGATCAGCTCCGCAAGCGCCGCCTCCACGCCGAGCGCCGGCCGGTAGGGGCGGTTGGAGGCCATGGCGTCCAGCACGTCGGCCACGGCCAGGATGCGCGCCTCGATGCCGATGGCCGCGCCGGTAAGCCCGCGCGGGTAGCCCGAACCGTCCAGGCGTTCGTGGTGGGCCCAGACGATTTCCGCCACCGGCCAGGGGAAATCGATGTCCTTGAGTATCTCGTAGCCGGTCTGGGCGTGCCGCTTCATGAATTCCCACTCCAGGCCGACCAGCCGGCCCGGCTTGCTGAGGTAGCGCACGGGCACGTTGATCTTGCCGATGTCGTGCAGCTGCCCGGCCACCCGGATGCCGGCCGTCATGTCTTCGCACAGCCCCATGGTCCGGGCCATGGCCTCGGCGAGCCGGGCCACGTTGTCCTGGTGGCTGGCGGTGTAGGGGTCGCGGAAGCGCACGGTCGTGGCCAGGGATTTGACGGTTTGGTGAAAAAGGGTGCTGGTCCGGGCCAGGCTCTGGCGCAGTTGCTCCTGGGACTGGCGGCGTTCCGTCACGTCTTCCATGGAGCCTTCGAACAGCACGATGCCGCCGTCGACGTCGCGCACGGCCCGGGCGTGGATCGAAGCGAAGATGCGCGTCCCGTCGGCCCGGAAAAGTTCCACCTCGTGCCCCCGCACCATGCCTTCGGCGTCGAGGACGGCTCCCAACTCGCGCCAGTCGGCGGGGGAAACGAAGACATGCTCGGCGGCGTTGGACATGGCGGTCAGGTTTTCGGGGGCCGCATAGGCGAGCATGCGTGCCAGGGCGATGTTGACCGTGACGAAGCGGCCGCCGGGCGTCATCTGGAAAAGGCCTTCCACGGCGTTTTCGAAAATGCCCCGGAATTTTTCCTCGATTTCGGTCAGCGCCCAGCGCGTGCTCTTTTCGGCCGTGATGTCGCGCAGGTAACCGAAATAGAAGGTTTCGCCGGCCGGGGAGACGATCCGCCGGGCCGATTCCTCCACCCAGATGACGAAGCCGTCCTGGCCGAGCGCCTGGAACTGCCGGCCGGTCACGCGGCCGTCGCGGGCCAGGGTGGAAAGGACCGAGGCGCGGGTGTCCGGGTCCAGGTAATATTGGTCCGGGATCGCGGCCATGGCCTCCAGGAACGCCGCCGGGTCGTCGAAGCCGAACAGCACGGCCATGGCCATGTTGGCGTCGAGCAGGGCGCCGTCCGTGCCGCGCAGATACACGGCCAGCGGGGCGTCGTGGAAGAGCAGGGCTCCGCTGTCCATGCCGGCGGCGTCGAGGTCGGGCAAGGTATAGTGGTCCTGGGGTGTGTCTGCCATCTTTGGCTTGTCCGGGGGGGCTGCTCAGCACAGGAAGCGGCGCACCAGGGCCAGCAGCACTTCCGGGGCGAACGGTTTGACGATCCAGCCCGAAGCGCCGGCCGAAACGGCCCGGCGGCGCGTGTCGCTCTGGGATTCGGTGGTCAGGACCAGGATCGGGGTGAAGCGGGTATCCGCCCGCTCCCGCAGCCGGGTGATGAGTTCCAGGCCGCCCATGCCCGGCATGTTGAGGTCGGTGATGACCATATCGATCCCCTCCGATGCCTTTTCCAAGGCGTCGGCGCCGTCCACGGCCTCGGCGATGTCGTAGCCCGCCTGGCGCAGCGTTTGGGAGACGAGTCCACGCACGCTTTTTGCGTCGTCGACCGTCAAAATACGTTTATGAGGCATCGCCGCTCCTTGCCGGGCGCGTCCTGGACGCTTATTATGAATCACAATATGAAGCTACGACGGCCTTGGCAAGCCTTGCCCGGGCATTTCCGACTCATGCACGGCGGCAAAGGAAAACCGTTTTTGCCGCGTGGACAGCCCGGATACGGCTGTGCTATGCCCATCACCTTTACAACTCGCGGGCCCCACCCTTCCTTGCCCGACTCCTGGAGGACTCCAGTTTGAACAGTTTTGCGAAAAATCTCATGCTTTGGGCGGCCATATCCCTGGTCATGGTCGTCCTGTTCAACTTGTTCAACCAGCCGCAGACCCAAAGCGCCAAGCTTTCCTATTCCGATTTCATCCAGAAAGTGAATGCCGGCGATGTGGTCTCCGTCAAGATCCAGGGTTCGAAAATTTCGGGCGTCACCACCGGCGGCGGCAAGTT